>JAODBQ010000004.1 GCA_025464045.1 Ilumatobacteraceae bacterium | reverse complement strand
ACTACTTCCTCGACCCGGGGAGCTTCCACGAGCTCGACCTGCTGGCCCGCCACCGCGCCCTCGCCTCCGGCCTCGACGAGCGGCCCTACACCGACGGTGTGGTCACCGGATGGGGCACCGTCGATGGTCGCAAGGTGTTCGTGTTCAGCCAGGACTTCACCGTCTTCGGCGGCGCGCTCGGTGAGGTCTTCGCCGAGAAGATCCACAAGCTGATGGACCTCGCGCTGAAGGTCGGCGCGCCCGTCGTCGGGCTCAACGACGGTGCCGGCGCACGCATCCAGGAGGGCGTCGTCTCGCTCGCCAGCTACGGCGGGATCTTCTATCGCAACGTGCTCTCGAGCGGCGTCGTCCCGCAGATCTCGGTGATCCTCGGCCCGTGCGCGGGGGGCGCGGTCTACAGCCCGGCGATGACCGACTTCATCTTCATGGTCCGCGAGACCAGCCACATGTTCATCACCGGCCCGGACGTCGTGAAGACGGTCACGGGCGAGGACGTCACGCTCGAGGAGCTCGGCGGCGCGATGAGCCACGCCTCCAAGAGCGGCGTCGCCCACTTCGTCGCCGCGGACGAGAAGGCCTGCCTCGAGGACGTCCGCTTCCTGCTCGGCTTCCTGCCGTCGAACAACCTCGAAGAGGCCCCGCCACTCGACACCGGCGACGACCCTGACCGCCTGTGCGAGGCGCTGCGCGAGCTGCTGCCGCCGAGCCCGAACCAGCCGTACGACATGAAGAAGGTCATCCGCGAGGTCGTGGACGACGGCGAGTTCTTCGAGTACCAGCAGAACTGGGCGAGGAGCATCGTCTGTGGGTTCAGCCGCGTCGACGGACAGACCATCGGCATCGTCGGCAACCAGCCGCTGATGCTCGCCGGTGTGCTCGACATCGAGTCGTCGGAGAAGGCCGCACGCTTCGTGCGCACCTGCGACGCGTTCAACATCCCGCTGCTCACGTTCGTCGACGTCCCGGGCTTCCTGCCAGGTGTCGACCAGGAGTACGGCGGGATCATCCGCCACGGCGCGAAGCTGCTCTACGCGTTCTGCGAGGCCACGGTGCCGCGCATCCAGATCATCACCCGCAAGGCGTACGGCGGGGCGTACGTGGTCATGAACTCGAAGTCGATCGGCGCCGACCTCGCCTACGCATGGCCGACCGCCGAGCTCGCGGTGATGGGGCCCCAGGGTGCCGTGGAGATCGTCTACCGCCGCGAGCTCCAGCAGGCCGCCGATCCCGTTGCCCGTCGTGCCGCCCTCGTCGCCGAGTACACGGAGAAGTACGCCAACCCGTACAACGCCGCCGAGCGCGGGTACATCGACGACGTCATCGACCCCGCGGAGACCCGCCAGAAGGTGGTCGCCGGGTTCCGCATGCTGCGCACCAAGCGCGACGAACTTCCCCGCCGCAAGCACGGCAACGTGCCACTGTGAGCACAGCGATCCAGCCGGCGGCGACGGCGGAGGAGACGGCGGCGATCATGGGCGCGATGGAGGCGCTGTGGCCGAAGCCGGTCCTCGTCGTCGAGGAGCCCGCGGCCACCCGCGAGCCGACATGGCGCTTCAGTGGGCGTTGGTGGTCGCTCCCGCTGCCGATGCGGCGCGACCGGCCCTACCGCTGAGCCGGTCCGCCAACCGGCGTTCCGGGCGACGGCTGGGTACTGTGCGGCGATGAGCGCGGTGCAGCCCTCGGCCGTCGACGACGCGCCGCAGACGCGGTACCTGGCCGGGTTCGGCGTTCGCCTGGGTGCCTTCACCGTCGACGGGCTCCTCGCGGTGGCGAGCGTGGTGCCCGGCCTGGCCGTGCTCGCCATGAGCCCGACCGTGCGCCGCCCGTGCACCGTCGACGACGCTGCCAGCACGTGCTCGGTGGCCAGTCCCGGCTGGCTGAGCCTCTCGATGACGATCACCGTCGTCGGCTTCGCCGCCTACCTCGGCTGGTACTGCCTGCGCGTCAGTCGAGGTCAAAGCCCGGGCCAGCGACGCTTCGGGGTGCAGGTCGTCGATCAGGTGACGGTGGCGTCGATCGGGCCGTGGCGCGTGTTCGCCCGTCAGTTCACCCAGTTCGCGTCCGCGGTTCCGTTCGGGCTCGGATATCTGTGGATGCTGTGGGATCCGCGCAGCCAGACATGGCACGACAAGCTCGTCGGTACGATCGTGATCCAGGCCTGAGCCGATGACGATCGAGATCACCACGGTTGCCGACGACCTGATCGTCGGCCACGACGGCACCCGGGTCGTGCAGCGTGAAGGCCTGCGTCCGGCGACGACGTACGACGTCGAGGGCACCAGCGTGACGACGTTGGAGCGGCCGCATGGCGAGCTGCTGTGCCGTTTCGCCACCGTCAACGACGTGCACTTCGGTGAGCTGGAGTGCGGCCGGATCGACGACGAGCCGATGGGCCCGGTGGTGCGTGCGGCACCCGGCGAGCCCCCGTACCCGGAGACGATGAACCGGGCTGCGGTGGCCGAGATGCGCGCCGCCGACCTGGCCGCCGTCGTCGTCAAGGGCGACCTGTCCTCCGACGGTCAGCCGGAGGAGTGGTCGGCGTTCGAGGAGTGCTACCGCGCCGCGTTCGGCGCGCGACTGCACGTGGTGCGCGGCAACCACGACAGCTACCACGGCCAGGGCCTGTACGCCGGCGACGAGTGGATCGAGCTGCCCGGCGTGGCCGTCGCCCTGCTCGACACCGTGATCCCCGAGCACACCACCGGCAACATCACCGCGGAGCAGCTCGACTGGCTCGACGCGAACGCCGCCGAGTCCGATCGCCCCGTGCTCGTGCTCGGCCACCACCAGCAGTGGCTCGAGGGCCGCCGCAGCGACGACTACTTCGGTCTCCACCCCGACGCGAGCGAGGCGCTGGACGCGCTGGCGGCTCGTCGGACGGCGATCATCGGCTACGCATCGGGCCACACCCACCGCCACCGGGTGCGGACGATGCCGTCGGGCATCCCGTCGATCGAGGTGGGCTGCGTCAAGGACTTCCCCGGCACGTGGGCGGAGTACCGGGTGCACGAAGGCGGCGTGATGCAGGTGGCGCACCGCATCTCCAGTCCGGGCGCGCTGTCGTGGAGCGAGCGCTGCCGGCACCTCTACGCGGACTTCGGGATGGACTACGAGGCATATGCGCTCGGCGAGCTCAGCGATCGGTGCTTCACGATCCCGGTGTGTCGATGAGCGCATCGTTGCTGGCGGAGGGGACCCGCGCCGCGGCGGTGCCGCCGTTCCATGCGATGGCAATGGGCCGACTCGCAGCCGAGCTCGAAGCCGCCGGGCGACGCGTGCTGCACCTCGAGGTCGGGCAACCGGCCACGGGAGCGCCGACGCCGGCTCGCGCCGCGGTCATCCGCCACCTCGAGGCAGGACATCCGCTCGGCTACACGAACGCGTCCGGCCTGACGTCACTCCGCCGGCGCATCGCGGTCCACCACCGGGACTGGTACGGGATCGACGTCGATGCCGAAGACGTCGTCGTCGTCGGTGGCGCGTCCGCGGGCTTCACCCTCGCGTTCCTCGCGTCCTTCGACGCCGGTGACCGCGTCGGCGTGCTCGAGCCGGGGTACCCCTGCTACCGCAACGCGCTGATCGCGCTCGGGATGGAACCGGTGCCGATCCCGGTCGGCCCCGACACCCGATGGGCGCCGACACCCGAGCTGCTCGACGCGGTCGGACCGCTGCGCGGGCTGGTCGTGGCCTCACCGTCGAACCCGACCGGCACGGTGCTCCCCACGGCGACGCTGGCGGCGGTCGCCTCCTGGTGCGACGCGCACGGGGTGCAGCTGATCGCCGACGAGATCTACCACGGCATCACGTACACGGGCCCGGCGCCGACCGTCCTCGCCGCCAGCCGCGATGCCGTCGTGATCAACAGCTTCAGCAAGTACTTCTCGATGACCGGCTGGCGCCTCGGCTGGATGGTCGTGCCGGCCCACCTGCGCAGCGCCGTGGAGCGGTTGCAGCAGAACGTCTACATCTGCGCACCGCACGTCTCGCAGGTCGCCGGGCTCGCCGCGTTCGACGCGATCGAGGAGCTCGACGGCCACGTCCGGCAGTACGCGCTGAACCGCGAGATCCTCGTCGAGGGCCTCGTCGCCGCCGGGTTCGACCGCTTCGCCGCAGCCGACGGCGCGTTCTACGTCTACGCCGACGCGTCGCACCTCACCGGCCACGCAGCCGTCGGCGGCTCGGCAACGCTGTGCGTGCGCTGGCTGCACGAGCTCGGCGTCGCGGCCACCCCGGGGCTCGACTTCGACCTCGCCCGCGGTGAGCGCTCCGTCCGGTTCAGCTACGCCGGCCCGACCGCCGACATCACCGCGGCCTGCGCACAGCTGGCCGGATGGCACCCGTGAGATCGCACCCGTGACGACGGCGCCGTTGCACGGGCTGCGCGTGCTCGACCTGTCCACCGTGATCGCCGGACCGAACTGCGCGCGCTACCTCGGCGACTACGGGGCGGACGTGATCAAGGTCGAGCGCCCGGGCGGCGACTCGCTGCGCAACATGGGGTGGCGCGACGCGCGCGACGGGACCGGGCTGTGGTGGAAGCTGTGCAACCGCAACAAGCGCACGATCGTGCTCGACCTGAAGCTCGCCGCCGACGTGGACGTGCTGCGCCGCCTCGTCGTCGACGCCCACGTGCTCGTCGAGAACTTCCGTCCCGGCACGCTCGAGCGGCTCGGGATCGGGCCCGAGGAGCTCCACGCGATCAACGACAGGCTGGTGATCACGCGCATCACCGGATTCGGTCAGACGGGGCCGTACGCGGCGCGCCCCGGCTTCGGCACGGTGGCCGAGGCGATGTCGGGGCTCTCGGCGATCAGTGGTGAAGCCGATGGTCAGCCACAGCTGCCCCCCATCGCGCTGACCGACGAGATCACCGGCATCGTCGGCGCGTTCGCGACGATGGTCGCGTTGCGCAGTGAGGTCGGCCAGGTCGTCGACGTGTCGTTGCTCGAGAGCATGTTCCAGTGCATGGGTCCGTTGATCGGCCTGTTCCGGATCAGTGGCGAACTGCAGCCGCGGCTCGGCTCCGGCCTGCCGTACAGCGTGCCGCGAGGCACCTACCGCTGCGCCGACGGCGAGTGGGTCGGACTGTCGACGTCGAGCGACTCCGTCGGCAGCCGGGTGGTCGAGGTGCTCGGCGTCGCCGACGACCCGCGGTTCACCACGTTCGCGGCGCGCAGTGCGCATCGCGACGAGCTCGAGGCGATCACGAGCGAGTGGTGCTCCCGGCACACGCGCGCCGAGGCGATGGCCACGTTCGGCGCCGCGCACGCCGCGATCGGGCCGGTGATGTCGATGGCCGACATCAGCGATGATCCGCACTACGCGGCGCGCGAGGCGATCGTCGAGGTCGGCGGCGTGCCGATGCAGGGCCTGATCGCCAGGCTCAGCCAGACCCCGGGCGAGCTGCGCTGGCCGGGCCGCACGCCGGACGCGGACGGCAAGTCGATCCGCGAGCACGGCTGGCTGCCACACCCCGGGCTCGACGACGCGGGCGAGTGAGCGCCCGACAGCGTCAGCCGTACAGCAGTTCAGCCGGTCAGCTCAGCCGGTCAGCTCAGCCGCACTTGACGCCGGTGGCGTGGATCGGGCAGTAGCCACCCGGGTTCTTGTGCAGGTACTGCTGGTGGTACGGCTCGGCGTAGAAGAAGTCGCCGAGCTGGGCGATCTCGGTGGTGATCTCGCCGTAGTTCTTGGCGTCCAGCGCCTCCTGGAACACGGCCCGGCTGCGCTCGATCTCGGCCTTCTGCGCATCGTTCGTGTAGAGCAGGATGCTGCGGTACTGACTGCCGACGTCGTTGCCCTGGCGCATCACCTGCGTCGGGTCGTGGTCCTCCCAGAACTCCTTGAGCAGCTGGGCGTAGGTGACCTTGCTCGGATCGAACACCACGAGCACGACCTCGGCGTGGCCGGTGCGTCCGGAGCACGTCTCCTCGTACGTCGGGTTGGGCGTGTAACCGCCGGCGTAGCCGGCGACGGTGGAGTAGACGCCGGGCGTTTCCCAGAACAGCTTCTCCGCACCCCAGAAGCACCCGAGGCCGAACACCGCGGTCTCGAAGCCGTCGGGCCAGGGGCCCTGCAGCGGGGTGCCGAGCACGGCGTGGGTCGCCGGCACGGGCATCGTCTGATCGGTCCGGCCGGGCAGCGCTCGCTCCGGCGTGACCATCTCTGCCTTACGTGAGAACAGCATCAACACATTGTACGACGAGCGGCTACGTTGCCCTCGTGCTGGTCAGGACCCTCCAACCATCCGACCTCGACGCGGCGCTGGCGTTGAACAACGCCAGCCTGCCGATGCTCAGCGAGCTGGACGCTGCCGAGATCACCCGGCTGACGAGCATCTCCGCGGTGTCGCTCGTCGCCGAGGTCGACGGCGTCTTCGCCGGCTTCTGCATCGTCCTCGGCCCGGGTGCGGACTACGCCAGCCTGAACTACCAGTGGTTCAGCGATCGCTACCAGGACTTCGCCTACCTGGACCGGATCACCGTCGATCCGACCGTGCGTCGCAGCGGCGTCGGGCGGGCGTTCTACGCCGAGCTCGTACGGCGGTTCGCGGGGACCACGCCGGTGCTGCTGTGCGAGGTCAACATCCGGCCGCGCAACGAGACCTCGCTCGTCTTCCACCGCGAGATCGGGTTCCGCGAGGTGGGCCAGCAGGACACCGACGACGGCCGCAAGACCGTCTCCCTGCTCGAGCTGCGCCTTCCGAAGGGCTGACCTCGGCCCGCTGGGCGGTGTGCCGTTGTGCCGTGTGCGGTTGGGCGTTCAGGCTCGCTGGCGGACCTACGATCATGAGGTGAAGATCGCCGCGGTGCAGCACAACATCGAGTGGAACGACCGGGAGGCGAACTTCGCCCACCTGGCGCCGATGATCGCCGCTGCAGCGGGGGCCGGTGCCGGCCTCGTCTTGCTCACCGAGACGTTCTCCACCGGGTTCAGCGTCGACACCGACAACTTCGCGGAGCCCGAGGACGGCCCGTCGTCGACGTTCCTGCGCGACCAGGCCGCGCAGCACGGGGCGTGGATCTGCGGCAGCTGCCCGGAGGTGCCCGCTGATGCCGGCGAGGATCGCCGTCCGCACAACAGCTTCGTGCTCGCCGGCCCCGACGGCACGATCCACCGGTACCGCAAGATCCATCCGTTCACGTACGGCGGCGAGGACAAGCACGTCCGCCCGGGTTCAGCGCTGATCACGATCGAGATCGATGGTCTGCGCGTCTCGCCGTTCGTCTGCTACGACCTGCGCTTCGCCGACGAGTTCTGGCAGCGCGCCGCCGGCACCGACGTCTACCTCGTGCCGGCGAACTGGCCAGAGTCCCGGCGGATGCACTGGACGGCGCTGCTGCAGGCTCGAGCGATCGAGAACCAGGCGTACGTCGTCGGCTGCAACCGGGTCGGCGAGGGTGGCGGTCTGCACTACGTCGGCGACAGCCGGATCATCGATCCAGCCGGCGAGATCCTCGCCTCCGGCTCTCAGGTCGAGACGATCCTGCTCGCCGAGGTCAGCGCCGAGCGCGTCGCCGAAGTCCGCCACCGCTTCCGGTTCATGCAGGACCGCCGTTGAACGTCACGCTCGTAAGCCGGAACTGACCCCACCCACGATCGTGCCGAGAACAGCGGCCGGCGCGGGTCCGATCTCGCGGCGCCCTCCGGACTGCGCCCGCTGTCGCCGTCCGCCCGCTGTCGCCGTCCCCCCGGCGTCGACGTCCGCCCGGCGTCGACGTCCGCCCGGCGTCGGGGGTCCGAGTCGTTCGAGAGGGCGCGAGTCGCTCCGTCGGCCAAACCTCACCGAACGACTCGGGCCGCGTCCTGCGACTCGGACACCGACGTTCCGACTCGGACGACGACGTTCCGACTCGGACGACGACGTTCCGACTCGGACGACATGTGGTGGGCCGCACCACCCAACCGGGACCGTCCGCCCGGGCCGTGAGCCGCAGCACCCAGGCCGGGCCGCTCCCGCCTCGCGAGCATGGTTGCGGTGTGGGTGGCGGTGCGGTTCCGGGTGCGATCCGTGGCGGAACGCGAGCCGAGACGCGGCGAGACGCGGCGAAGCGGGCTGGTTCCGGCGGGCCGGTGAGCGGCGGCCGCGCTGGTCGGACGGGTGGTCAGGCGAGGGACTTGAGGCGGGCGACGGCTTCGTCGAGGACCTCGAACCGCTTGCAGAACGCGAACCGCACCAGATGCCGGCCCTCCTGGCGGTTGGCGTAGAACACCTCGTTCGGGATCGCCACGACACCGCACCTGCCGGGCAGCTCGCGGCAGAACTCGACGCCGTCGCCGTCGGGGCGCAGCGCGCGGATGTCGACGGTGACGAAGTACGTGCCGCGGGTCGGGAACACGGTGAACCCGGCCTCGTGCAACCCGGGCAGCAGCCGGTCGCGCTTGGCCTGGAGATCGGCCCGGGCACCGGCGAAGTACTCGTCGGGCAGCCGCAGCCCGACCGCGATCGCCGGCTGGAACGGCGCGCCGTTGACGTAGGTGAGGAACTGCTTGGCCGTGCGCGCCGCGGCGACGAGCGGCGCCGGACCACAGATCCAGCCGATCTTCCATCCCGTGGTGTTGAACGTCTTGCCACCGCTCGAGATCTGCAGCGTGCGCTCGCGCATGCCGGGGAAGGTGCACAGCGGCACGTGCTCGGCGTCGTCGAATAGCAGGTGCTCGTATACCTCATCGGCGATCACGATGAGGTCGTGCTCGACCGCGAGCGCCGCGATCGCGGCGAGCTCGATGCGGTCGAGGACCTTGCCGGTCGGGGTGTGCGGGGTGTTGATCAACAGCACCTTCGTCTTCGGGTTGA
>JAODBQ010000656.1 GCA_025464045.1 Ilumatobacteraceae bacterium | reverse complement strand
TCGGCGGAGCCTGCCACCCGCTCGAACACCCACTTCAGCACGCGGCTGTTCTCGCCGTAGCCGGGCCACAGGAAGCGGCCGTCCTCGTCACGCCGGAACCAGTTGACGAAGAAGATCTTCGGCAGGTTGGCCGGGTCGGTGTTCTTGCCGATCTGCAGCCAGTGGCCGAAGTAGTCGGCCATGTTGTAGCCGCAGAACGGCAGCATCGCCATCGGATCGAAGCGCAGCTTGCCGACCGCGCCGGCCTGGGCAGCCGTGGTCTCGCTGGCCATGATCGAGCCGAGGAAGACGCCGTGCTCCCAGTCGAAGGCCTGCGTGACGAGCGGGACCGTCGTGCGCCGGCGGCCACCGAACAGGATCGCGCTGATCGGCACACCGGCCGGGTCCTCCCACTCGGGAGCGATGCACGGGCACTGCGCGGCGGGGGCGGTGAAGCGGGCGTTCGGGTGTGCGGCCGGCGTCGTCGACTCGGGGGTCCAGGTCTGGCCCTTCCAGTCGGTGGCGCGAGCGGGCTTGTCCGGGCTCATGCCCTCCCACCACACGTCGCCCTCACTCGTGAGCGCGGTGTTGGTGAAGATGCTGTTGCCCCACAACGTCTCCATCGCGTTGGCGTTGGTGTCGTAGCCGGTGCCGGGAGCGACGCCGAAGAACCCGGCCTCCGGGTTGATCGCGTACAGCCGGCCGTCCTCGCCGAACTTCATCCAGCAGATGTCGTCGCCGATGGTCTCGGCCTTCCAGCCCGGGATGGTCGGCACGAGCATCGCCAGGTTGGTCTTGCCGCACGCCGACGGGAAGGCGGCAGCGATGTACTTCGAGGCGCCCTCGGGGTTGGTCAGCTTGAGGATGAGCATGTGCTCGGCCAGCCAGCCGTCGTCGCGCGCCATCGTCGAGGCGATGCGCAGCGCGAAGCACTTCTTCCCGAGCAGCGCGTTGCCGCCGTAGCCGGACCCGAACGACCAGATCTCGCGGGTGTCGGGGAAGTGGACGATGTACTTGTTGTCCGGGTTGCACGGCCACGCCGAATCGGCCTCGCCGGGTGCCAGAGGAGCGCCGACGGAGTGGACGCACGGCACCCAGGTGCCGTCGGCGCCGAGCACGTCGAGCGCGCCCTGGCCCATGCGAGTCATGATGCGCATGCTCACGGCGACGTAGGCGCTGTCGGTGAGCTGCACACCGATGTGCGCGATCGGCGAGCCGAGCGGGCCCATGCTGAACGGCACGACGAACATCGTGCGGCCCTTCATGCACCCGGCGTAGAGCGCCTTCATCTCGGCGCGCATGCCGTCGGGCTCGCGCCAGTTGTTGTTCGGTCCGGCTTCCTCGGGTGTGGCCGTGCAGATGAACGTGCGGTCCTCCACGCGTGCGACGTCACCCGGATCGCTGTGCGCCCAGTAGCTGTTGGGCCGCTTCGCCTCGTCGAGGCGAGTGAACGTGCCGGAGTCGACGAGCTGCTGCGCCAGGCGGTCGTACTCGTCCGCGCTGCCGTCGCACCAGTAGATGTCGTCGGGCTGCATGATCGCTGCCCAGTCCGCCACCCACTGCTCGAGACGACTGTTGGCGGTGGTTCCGCTCATCCTGATGTGCTCCTTGCTCGTCGCTGCAGCGCGACGTACCCGGGGGTTGATGAACGAAACGCCCGGCTACGTGCCCGGCGTTTCCATGTCGCGCTCGCTGCCCAACCGCAGGGCCGTGGCCCTGCCGTCGTCGTCGAGCGTGAAGACAACTCGCTGCCCTTGGCGGAGCATGCGGAAGATGGAGCCCTCCAGCGCATCGGCCGCGAGGTCGTATTCCGACAGGTCTGTGTCGCGCATGACACTCCCGTCGCCCGTCGAGGGGTCGAAGCTCTTGATGACGCCTTGCATGACCCGTCGTGTCGACTTCTCAGCCGGCCTTGACGACCTTGCCGCTCTTGATGCACCCCGTGCACACGTAGACGCGCTTCGGGGCGCCCTTCACCAGCGCGCGGATGCGCTGGATGTTCGGGTTCCAGCGCCGCTTGGTGCGACGGTGCGAGTGCGACACTGACATGCCCCAACTCGGACCTTTGCCACAGACTTCACATACGGCTGCCATGACGTGCTACTTCCTGCTGTTTCGAAGGTGTTTCCAGAAGGTGCCTTCTGAAATCAGTTCATGAAGGCTACCAGTGACGCCCGGGAAGTCGGCAAGCTCAGCCGGGCGCCGGAGAGCCCCTGCTCATCAATGTTGACGATGCACGCGACCGCTCGCGCCGATGACCAAGGCATGGCCTCATCGGTACAGTGCTCCGCGTGCCAACACTGGAGACGTTCGGCCCCGACGTGCTGCGTGAGACGGTCATCACCTACCGCGACACGATGCGGATCCACGCCGCGGAGATCAACCGGCTGAACGTCTATCCGGTGCCCGACGGCGACACCGGCACGAACATGGCGCGCACCCTCGACGCCGTCGTCGCGGAGCTCGAAGCGGCTGCGCCGGAGCTCGGGCCGACCTGCGCCGCGATCAGCCACGGCAGCCTGATGGGGGCGCGGGGCAACAGCGGCGTGATCCTCAGTCAGATCCTGCGCGGGCTCGCCGGGACCTTGAAGGACGCGGAGGAAGGCACGGCCGCGAAGGTCGCCGAAGCCCTCGAGGCAGCATCCACCGCGGCGTACGCCGCCGTGCTGAAGCCCGTCGAGGGCACGATCCTCACGGTCGTGCGCGAGGCCGCCGACGGCGCGCACGCCTCCGCCGCCGACGGCGGGAACCTGGTCACCGTGCTGCGCGCCGCGCGCGAGGCCGGGCGGGTGGCCCTCGCCTCCACCCCGGACCTGCTCCCCGTGCTGCGCGACGCCGGTGTGGTCGATGCCGGCGGTGCGGGGTTCCTGCTCCTGCTCGACTCGGCGTTGTTCGTCGTCGACGGTGAGCCGCTGCCCGAACCGGACCTCCTCGCCGGGCCGTCCATCGAGCAGCTCTCCGCCGTGACTCGTCGCCACGCCGCGGGCGGCGAGGTCGACGTCAGCGAGCTGCGCTACGAGGTGATGTACTTCCTCGACCTCGAGGACCAGCACATCCAGCCGTTCAAGGAGGGCTGGGGGGAGATCGGCGACTCGATCGTCGTCGTCGGTGGCGACGGGCTGTGGAACTGCCACGTGCACACCAACGACATCGGTGCGGCGGTCGAGGTCGCGCTCGACCTCGGCGGTCGGCCCAAGCAGATCCGCATCACCGACCTGTTCGAGGAGGTCGCCGACGAACACGCGCACCGCGAGCTGGCGATGCAGGGCGCCACGTACCACGCCGCGTCCCGCCACTTCGCGTCGTTGCCGCGCGTGACGTGCGCGATCGTTGCCGTCGCGAGCGGCGACGGTCTGGTGGACCTCTTCGGTCAGCTCGGCGTGCAGGGCGTGATCTCCGGCGGCCAGACGATGAACCCGTCGACGGCCGAGCTGCTCGCCGCGGTGGAGGCCGTCAACGCCGAGCAGGTCGTGGTGCTGCCGAACAACAAGAACATCATCCCGGTCGCCGAGCAGCTCGACGCGCTGACGACCAAGCGGGTGCTGGTGGTGCCGTCCACGTCGATGCCGGCCGGGCTCGCCGCGCTCGTCGTGTACGACCCGGAGCAGGGTGCCGAAGCGAACCGGCAGTCGATGGCAGAGGCCGCTGACGCCGTCGCCACGGGCGAGGTCACCCAGGCGGTGCGGGCCACGACCAGTGACGTCGGTGCGATCAGCGAGGGCGACTGGATCGCGCTCGTGCGCGGCGACGGCATCGTCGCGGTCAGCGGCACGCTCGACGGCGCCACGGTCGCGTTGCTCGAGCACCTCGTCGAGGATGGGCGCGAGATCGTCACCGTCATCGAGGGCGCCGGCGTCGCCGGCGGCCACACCGACGTCGTGCGCGAATGGCTCGCCGAGCATCGACCGGGCGTGGAGGTCGAGGTGCATCACGGCGGCCAGCCGCTCTACCCGTTCCTGTTCGGCGTCGAGTAGCCGGCGGTGTCGTGAGCGAGCCACTCACCTTGCGCGAGCTCGACGCGATCGGCGTCGGCCGGCTGAAGGGCGTGGGCGACAAGAAGCTGGAATCGCTGGGCTCCGTCGGCGTCGAGAGCGTGCTCGATCTGCTGACCACGTACCCGCGCCGCTGGGTCGACCGCACCAACGAGGCGCGCGTCAGCGATCTCGAGCCCGGCCACGAGGCGCTGGTGCTCGTCTCGGTCCGCAAGGTCACCAAGCGGGTCACCCGCAACCGGCGGACGATGGTCAACGTCGTCGTCGGCGACGGCAGCGGCCGGTTGCACATCGTGTTCTTCAACCAGCCGTGGCGCGAGCGGCAGCTGACGGAGGGCCTGCAGATCGCGGTGTACGGCAAGCCGGACGTGTACCAGGGCGGCTTGCAGATGACGAACCCGATCGTCGACCTGATCGGCGATCGCACCGGTCGGATCGTGCCGATCTACCCGCAGAGCGAGAAGGCGGCGCTGAACACCTGGGAGATCGCCGGCTGGGTCGAGGACGCCCTGCAGCGGTGCGCGGCCCGGGGCATCGCCGACCCGGTCCCTGCCGGCGTGCGCGCCCGGCTCGGCCTGATCGACCGCCACGACGCCTTGCGCAAGATCCACCTGCCGGACACCATGCGCGACAAGGAGATCGCCCGCCGCCGGCTCGCGTTCGACGAGCTGCTGCGCGTGCAGACGGTGCTGGTGATGCGCAAGCGCGCGCTCGAGCGGGACTCGCTCGGGATCCGCCACGTCGTCGACGGCGACCTCACCGGCCGCCTGCGGGCGGCATTGCCGTACGAGCTCACCGCCGCCCAGCGGCGAGCGATCGACGAGATCGAGGCGGACCTCGCCGGGCCGCATCCGATGCACCGGCTGCTGCAGGGCGACGTCGGTGCGGGCAAGACGTTGGTGGCCGTGAGCGCGATGCTCGTCGCCGTCCAGGGCGGCCACCAGGGCGCGTTGATGGCGCCGACCGAGGTCCTCGCCGAACAGCACGCCACCGGCGTGCGCCGGCTGCTGGACGGCGTCACCGTCGCCGACCCGGGGAGCTTGTTCGGCGAGCGGCAGCTGCGCGTCGAGCTGCTCACCAACCGGATCACGGGCAACCAGCGCAAGGACGTGCTCGCCGGCCTGGCCGACGGCACGGTCGACATCGCGATCGGCACCCATGCGCTCATCCAGGACGCCGTGGCGTTCGACAGCCTCGGGGTGGTGGTCGTCGACGAGCAGCACCGCTTCGGCGTCGAGCAACGGGCGGCGCTGCGCGCGAAGGGCGATGGCGACGTCGTGCCGGACGTGCTCGTGATGACCGCGACGCCGATCCCGCGCACGGCGGCGATGACGGTCTACGGCGATCTCGACGTGAGCGTCCTCGACGAGCTGCCGCCCGGTCGGATCCCGATCTCCACGCACTGGGCCAACGGCCCGCTGATGGAGGAGGCTGCGTGGGCGACGGTGCGCGAGGAGGTCGCCGCCGGTCGCCAGGCGTACGTGGTCTGCCCGCTGATCGAGGAGAGCGAGAAGCTCGAGGTGGCGAGCGCCCAGGACACGTACGAGCGCCTCGCCGCCGCAGAGCTGCACGGCCTGCGCCTCGGTCTCCTCCACGGCCGGATGTCGTCGGCCGACAAGGAGGCGGAGATGGACCGCTTCCGGGCCGGCGCGCTGGACGTGCTCGTCGCCACGACCGTCATCGAGGTCGGCGTCGACGTCCCGACCGCGACGGCGATGGTCATCCTCGACGCCGCCCCCTTCGGCATCGCCCAGCTCCACCAGCGGCGCGGCCGCGTCGGCCGCGGTCAGCAACCGTCGACGTGCTGGCTCGTCACGGCAGCGAGCGAGGATCCCGACGCCACGAACCCCCGCGTCGATGCACTGGTGGCGTCCACCGACGGGTTCGAGCTGGCCGAGGTCGACCTCGAGCTGCGCGGCGAGGGCACGATCATGAACACCGCGCAGAAGGGCCGCAGCGACCTCAAGCTCGCCTCGCTGCGACGCGACCGTGAGCTGGTGGCCCTCGCTCGTGAGGTCGCGTTCGAGCTCGTCGACGCCGATCCGCTGCTCGAGTCCAACCCGGTGCTGCTGGACGAGCTGCGCCTGCTGTTCAGCGCCGACGACGAAGCCTTCCTGTTCAAGTCGTAGCGCCAGACCGTTG
>JAODBQ010000634.1 GCA_025464045.1 Ilumatobacteraceae bacterium | reverse complement strand
CGGCAGCTCGACGGCATCCGCGATCTGCTCGATCTGCCAATCGAGACCACCGATGTCCTCGTAGGAGATGTCCGGCACCTCTTCGAGGAGCAGGTCCTCGACCTCGGGACGGGGCAGCTTCTCGATGAGCATGTTGCTGCGCGTGTCGAGGCGCATCGTGTCGCCGCTGCGCAGGTGCACGCCGCGCAACGCATCGGCGAGCTCGCACACCCGCTCCTCGTCGGCGCGCCCGACGATCAGCGCGCGCACCCCGTCCTCGAGGATCTCCTTGATCGTGACGACTTCGCCGGTGATCTCCGGGCTGCGCGCCAGCACGACGTTGAAGCTGTCGTTGAGCACGACCTCCGAGCCGCGTGGCAGGCCGTCATGGTCGATCTCCGGGTGGAGCCCGACGCGCATCTTGCGGCCACTGGTGAGCACGTCGACCGTGCCGTCGTCGTTCTTGCCGACGATCACGCCATACGCGGAGGGCGGCTGGGTGAGCTTGTCGACCTCGTCACGCAGCGCCGAGATGTGCTCGCGCGCCTCGCGCAGCGTGTAGCTGAGCTTCTCGTTCTGGGAGACCGCGTGTGCGAGCTGGCCCTTCGTCTCGAGCAGTCGCTCCTCCAGCGCGCGTTGGCGCTTGGGGGCGTCGGCGAGCCGCCGCCGAAGGTGCGCGATCTCCTCGTCGAGCACGGTCACCTGGGCTCGCAACATCGCATCCGTGTCGTCGTCGCCGGGCATCGATCCGTCGTTCAGCCCGTCTGCCCGCTCGCCCGACCAGCTGGGTTCGTTCGGCACATGACCTTGCTCATCGGCCGTCATGTGCCGAACCTACACGGTGAACGGCCGAGCGCCGCAGCATCGTTGGCGGAAGCTCCGCCGGGGTCAGCCCTGGTCGTCTGCGGTCTGCACCCGGCGGCGGGCGAGGGTGATCAGGCCGACGCCGGCCATCAGGACCGCACCCGCGGCGGCGAGTTGGAGGCCCGTGTTCGCACCGGTCGCCGGCAGGCTGGAGCCGGCGGGCGCGACCAGCGGTGCCTCGACGGCCACGACGGTGGTCGAGGTGGTCGAGGTGGTCGGCACCGGGGCCCCGGATGCGACGGCCGTGGTGGTGGTCGCCGCGCCCGACGCGACGCTCGTCGTCGACGTGGGCGGCGTGGAGGTGGGCGGGGTCGTCGAGGAGGGCGGCGTCGTCGAGCTCGCCGGGGTGGTCGACGAGGGCGGGGTCGTGGACGTGGACGGCGTCGTCGAGGTGGGCGGTGTGGTCGACGTCGGTGGGGTCGAGGTGGTCGTCGGCGGTTCGGTGGTCGTGGTCGGCGGCGCCGTGGTCGGGGTGGTCGTCGTCTCCACGCAGGCCTGCTGCGTGCCCTGGAAGCTGGTGTCGTAGACGTCCGGGTCGCCCGTGACGAGGTCGGCGTCGAGGCGGACCGACCAGACGTGGTCGACCGCGTCGCTCCACGGGATCGTCTGGATCAACCCGCTGCCGAACAGCACCACCGTCGACTGACCGTCGATGGTGATGGTCGCCGAGTTGTTGTTCTCGGGCGGGTCGTAGAGGAAGAACTTGATGTCCAGGCCGGAGCAGCTGGCGACCACGGACGGCTGGTGGGCGCTGCTGACGCCGGCGGTCGCGAGGACCCCGACGCCGGTGATGCCGATCGAGATCAGTGCCAGACGCGTGGCCAACCGCGCGCCCCTGCGTGCCTTCAACTGCTGAGCCATTCGAAACCTCACCTCGCTGGTCGGGCCCGTCGATGACGGGCCGTGCTCCTGCGGCCGGTTTCGCCCTCGCTCCCTGCACGACAGGCGACCAATACGCCGTGCAGTTCATCGCGTCCCGCACCGACAGTTAACACGCCGGATCCACGCAGGACAAGGAAACGCGGTGCGATGGGTCGAACGACCTACTCCGCCTGTTCGAACCGCGCGAACCCCGACCCGGCGACGACGGCCGCCGACGCACGCGGTACCAAGGTTCGCCAGGGGGCGCCATGTATGCTGAGCGGCGACCCCTTTCCATCACAGGAGACAGCTCACATGAAGGTCTGGATCGACCAGGATCTGTGCACCGGCGACGGCCTCTGCGAGGAGATCGCCCCAGACGTGTTCACCTTGCTGGACGACGGCCTCGCCTACGTGAAGGAAGGCGACAAGGTCTACGCGACCGCCAAGGGCAACCCGCAGGGCGCCGAAGGGATGGCGAACATCCCCGACAACAAGCTCGATGCCGTCATCGAATCCGCCGAGGAGTGCCCCGGCGAGTGCATCTTCATCGAGCCCTGAGCCCTGAGTCGTGATCGCCCGAACGGGCGAACCGGCACGTCGCCACGGCACGTCGGCAGCACACATCCTGGAGAAGAGCGGCCTGCGGGCCGCTCTTCTCGCGTCTGCGGCTCAGCCCATCAACCGCGCCGTGGTGAGGAACCCGGTGTGGGCGACCATCCGATGGTCCGGCCGCACCGCGGCACCCTCCACGTACCAACCGCGGTGCAGCACCTCGAGTGTGCGCGCGGCCGACCACGCCTTGTCGGCCAGCGCCTCACGGAGCTGGGCGACCTGCGTGATCGACGGGCAGTAGGCGACGAGGATCCCGCCGGGACGCAGCGCGGTGCGCGCATGGGGCACCACCTGCCACGGTTCCGGCAGATCGAGCACGACCCGGTCCACATCGCGTTCGTCGATGCCGTCGTAGCAGTTGCGCAGCTCCACCCGGTAGCGCGAGAGCGCCTCCTCGCCGAGGAACCCGCGCACGTTGGTCCTCGCCCGGTTGGCGAAGTCCTCGCGCAGCTCGTAGCCGACGATCTCCGCGCCCCAGCGCAGCATCGTCGTGCTCAGCGCGCCGCTGCCCACACCGCTCTCGAGCACGCGGACGCCCGGACCGATGTCGGCGAGCATGCAGATCGGGGCGAGGTCCTTCGGGTAGATCACCTGTGCACCGCGGGGCATCTCCAGGACGAAGTCCTCGAGCGTCGGGCGCATGGCCGTGTACGTCGCGCCGCGCGTGCTGCGCAGCGCCAGGCCCTCGCGGTGGCCGAGGAGGTCCGAGTGCGGGACGAAGCCGTTGTGGCTGTGGAACTCGCCGCCGTCGGCCAGCGTGATCATGTACCGCCGCGACTTGCTGTCCACCAGGAGGACCTTGTCGCCCGCCTCGAACGGACGGGCGCCGGATCCGTGGATCATCGCTTCCCCCAGCGTCCGACGACCAGTTCCACCGGTACGCGCTCGTGCGCGCCGGCCTTCTCCACGAGGCGGCAGAACGCGCACACCTCGCCGGTCGTCGGCGCACCGCACTCGCGACACGTCCCCACCGACTCGACGCCGACGGCGCGTTCGGCGGCGAGCAACGGCGCCATCCGTTCGATGAAGTTGAGGTAGAACGAGGCCTTGCTGCCCGGCGAGTCGGCCTCGATCGCGTTCAGTGCGGCCTTGTACGCGAGGTGCTTGTTGCCGGCGGCCATCGGGCACTCCTCCACGAGGTAGTCGATGCCGCGCACGACGCACCATGCCGCCGTCTCGCGCTCCGTGAGGCGCACGAGGGGCTTGACCTTGCGGGGGAAGCCGTCGCGGGCCGGGAGCACCGGCAGCTGACGGGCGAGGTACTCGATCTCCCACCGCAACTTGTTGCCGAACAGCACCGCGGCCTCGTCGTCGAGGTTGTGACCGGTGACCACCACGTCGTAGCCGCCGTCGATGGCGGCCTTGTCGATCAGGTGGCGCTTGCTCAGACCACAGGAGGAGCTCGGCACGCGGCGGGTGGCCCTGGAGGCCGTCGGGATGTCGTAGCCGTACTCCTCGCGCAGCGACACCTCGACGAGCCGCAACCCGCGGGCGGTTGCGAACTCGCGGGCGTAGACCGCCGACGCCTCGCTGTAGTCGCCGATCCCGAGCCCGATGTACAGGCCGTCGGCCTGGTACCCGAGGTCGATCAGCAGGTCCCACACCGCGAGGCTGTCCTTGCCGCCGGACACGGCCACCAGGATGCGGTCGCCTGGCTCGAACATCGCGAAGTGCTCGATCGCCTTCGTGACCTGGCGGCGGCACAGCTCGAGGAAGTGCTCCGCGCAGAAGTTCGCGTTGTGACGCGGCAGATCGATGATCGCCGGCCCCCTGCAGACCCGGCACTTGGAACCGGACGCGACCATCATGAACCTCCGGAGATGACCGGGCGGATCTCGACCGTGTCGTCGTCGGCGATGTCTGCGTCGCCCGGCACCAGGGTCCCGTTGCGGATCACGAGGTGCGACTCGCGGTTGAGCGCCAGTTCGTCCAGCAGGGAGTTCACCCGGCGATGACCGGAGACCTCGAGCTCGCGTCGGGGGTTGCGCAACAGCACCTTCATCGGGTTCATCGTGCCACGGAGCAGGCGCGACCGGGCGCCCGACCTCGGCCCGGCGCCACCGCGCCGGCCGCGTCGGCTACTTCGTGCGGCGGTACAGCTTGCGCTCGGTGCGCGTGCGCTGCGGCAACGCGGTGATCAGCAGCGACATGCCGGGAAGCAGCTTCTCGGTGGTGACGATCTGCTCGTTCTTGCCGAGCATCCGCTTGATCAGCCGCGGTCCCCACACCACCGCACCGATCACCAGCCAGGTGCGATCGCCGCCGAGCAGACCCTTGGTGAGCGCGTTGCGGCGCGCCAGGTTGAACGGGTTGAGCAGGCTGCGGTTGTTGCGCGGACGGGCCATCTCGCAGCGCGCTCAGACTCGGCGGATCTCGACGAGGGTGGTCTTCTTCTTGCCGCTGCGCTTGCCGAGGAGGACCACCACGAGCACCACGACGACGGCCGCCACGCAGCCGATCGTCGCCAGCGTCTTCTTCTTGTCGGTGACGCGCTCCTGTGCATCGCCCTGAAGCCGGCGGATGCCCGCTTCGAGGTCGTCGCGCGTGATCTTGGTCTGGGCCATGTCAGAGCTCTTTCTCCAGCGACTTCTTGCCGATCCTGCTGGCGGCGATGCCGATCACACCGATGGCCACCGCGGCGGCGACGACGTACGGGATGATGTGCGTCCACTGGCCGCGGAACGACGTGTGGAACTCCGTCTGGAGCAGCCGCAGCACGCCGAGGACGAGCAGTGCCGTGGCGAAGCCGAGCAGCACGGCGCCGACCGCACCGAGCGCCAGCCACTTCCCCGCGCCGCGCAGCGGTCCGATGGTCTCCTGGCGGACGTAGTCCTTGACGAGCTTGATGACGGAGCCGATCGAGGCCGAATCGTCGGGAGGCACGATCCTCTTGCCAGGCGTCGTGGCCGGCGTGCTGCTGGTGCGTGTCGTCGCTTCCTGGTCGGCCACGGGGTCAATGTGTAGCACGCGGCTGTGTTCGCGGATGACCTTCACCCGTCCGGGCTCCGGTGCGGTCCGCGTTCAGTCCTGGCGGTCATCGGCACCGCCGTCACCGCCGTCACCGCCGTCACCGTTCAGCTCGTCCGGTCCACCGGCCGAGCTCGTCAGTCGGAACCGCTGCGCCGCGTCGACGTCGTCCAACCGCCGCTCGAGCATCTCCAACCGGTGGAGCGGCCAGGCCGCGCACAGCAGGTCGTACTCGTCCGCACCGCCGAGTGGCGCGAGCACGGCGAGCTGGTAGCTGCCGACGAGCGGATCCGGGCTGACCTCGCCGCTCGGATCGCCGGCCGGATCCCCGAGCTCGATCGCCAGCGCCGCGGTGCGCCGCACGCGTGCCGTGACCCGCCGGTACACGTCCGGCAGCAGGTCGGCATCGTCCTCGTCGTCGCGCCAGTCGTCGACCTCGGCACGGGGGAAGGGATCGTCCGGGAGCCACTCGATGACCCGGATGCGGCGGGTCCCGACGGCCACCACGGCGTAGCGCCCGCCCTCCAGCTCGGCCACCTGGAGCATCCGCGCCACGGTGCCGACCGGGCGCCGGACGTCGCCGCCACCGACCTCGTGCCCGCGGTCGATGAGCACCACCCCGAACTCGTGGTCGTCGCTCTCGAGGCAGTGCTGGACGAGCGCGCGGTAGCGCGGCTCGAAGACGTGCAACGGCAGGACGGCGCCCGGGAGCAGCACGGAACCGAGCGGGAACATCGGGAGCACGGTCACGGCACTCGCTCTCCTTCGGCGCCAGGTCGGCGGCGGACGCTCCGGCGGGGTGGCGTGTCCATCGCCGCCGCGCGATCGTTCCAGATCCGGCCGGCGTGACGCTGGTCAGCGACCGTCGGGACCGCGCGTCCGCCCGACCCCGTGGCGATCAACTCAGGCCGCGCCGCTGGCGGAACTCGGCGTAGCGCCACATGTGGGCGAGCGCCGTCACGGCCCGGTTCGCTGACGCGTAGCAGAGCCGGCCGGTGGCGCGGACGGCGACCGGGCCGGGGTTCGCGGGATCGGCGACGGCGAGCTCGGTGGCCGTGAGGATCGGCTTGCCGTACCGACGCGACAGCTCGTCCGCGGCCTGCGCGTAGCGCTCGTCCTGGCGTTCGTGGAAGGCGACGATGCGATCCAGCCCGTTCCCCGGGTAGAAGCCGCCCTCGCGCAGCATCCGCGCCTGGTTGCTCTGGATGCCGAGGCCGATGTACACGATCGCGTGCACGTCTGGGTGCGCGGCGATGAGCTCCATCACCTCAGGGATCGTCTCGCGCGTCTCGCCGCCGGCGCAGTCCACCGGGTTGCTGCGGCTCCAGCGCGGCGGCAGCTTGGTGTCGATCTGGGCACGCAGGTCGTCCGGCAGCGCGAGCAGGCGCAGGGTGCCGCTGCCGACGATCGCGTCCGACGTGACGACACCCCAACCGCCGGCGGTCGTGAGCACGACCGTGTTCGGCCCGGCCGGCAGCGGTTGGGTGGCGAAGCTGGCGGCGGCCTCGAAACCTTCCTCGACCGTCGCCGCGCGGGTGACACCCGCTTGGCGGCAGACGCCGTCGAAGACCTTGTCGTTCGCCGCGAGCGCGCCGGTGTGGCTCGCCGCGGCGCGCGCACCACCCTCGGTCGTGCCGCCCTTGACGACCACCAGCGGCTTGGCCGCGGCGACCGCGGCGAACCGCTCGATCAGCGCCCGACCGTCGGCGATGCCCTCCACGTAGGCGAGCGACACCGCCGTCTCCGGGTCGCGCGAGTACCAGTCGAGGTAGTCCGCCGGGGCGACAGCTGCAGCGTTGCCGGCCGAGACCGCGCGGCTGATGCCGACGCCCGTCTGGCGGGCGTAGTTGAGGAAGCTGCTCACGAAGTTGCCGCTCTGGCTCGCCACCGCGATCCGACCGGCCGGCGGATACGGGGCGACGATCTGGGCGCACAGGTTGGCCGGGGTGCTGACCACGCCCTGCCCGTTCGGCCCGGCGAGGAGCACGCCCAGCTCGTCGGCGACCGCGACGAGCTCCTCCTCGGCGATGCGACCGGCCTCGCCGGCCTCGCCGTAGCCGGCACTCGTCACGAACGCGGCGCGCACCCCCTTTGCCGCACACGCGCGCAGCAACGGCACGTTCGCGGCCGCCGGCGTGCACACGAAGACCAGGTCCGCGCCCTCGGGGAGGTCGGCGATGTCGGCAATGGTCTGCACGCCGAGCACCTCCTCGCCCTGCAGGTTCGTCGCGAACACCGGACCGGTGAAGCCGCTGGCGAGCACGTTGTGCAGGCCGACGAAGCCGAACTTGCCCGGGTGCCCACTGGCTCCCGCGATCACGACCCCGCGCGGCTGGAACAGCGCCTGGAACTGCGCCTCCGTCGGCGGTCGGCGCGACGGCGCCGGCGGTTCGTCGGACTGCGCGCCGATCTCGACGAGCGCGTCGACCGCCACCGGCCTCCCCTGCGCGTCGATGATCAACGGGTTGACGTCGATGCCGGCGATGTCCGGGCGGGCCGCGGCGAGTGCCGAGAGCCCGAGCAGCACCTGCGCCAGCGCATCCCGATCGACCGCCGCCTCACCGCGGAACTCGCCCAGCAGGCGCTGCGTGGCGAGGCCGGCGATCATGTCCTGCGCGTCG
>JAODBQ010000597.1 GCA_025464045.1 Ilumatobacteraceae bacterium | reverse complement strand
CTCGTCACCACCGGCATGGCCAACGCGGCGATCGACCTGGGCGCCGCGGCGCGCCTCGGGATCACCGTCAGCGGCGCCCCCGGCTCCGGCAACGCGATGCCCGAGCTGACGATCGGCATGATGATCGCGCTCACCCGCAACTTCGCACAGGAGGACGCTGCGGTGCGTGCCGGTGGCTGGCAGCACACGATCGGCCCGGGCCTGTCGGGCAGCACGCTCGGCGTGGTCGGTCTCGGCCGCCTCGGCACGCCCGTTGCCGCGCTCGCCCAGGCGTTCGGGATGACGGTGATCGCGTGGTCGCCGAACCTCACCCAGGCCCGTGCCGATCCGCACGGGGTGCGCGCCGTCGACAAGCGCGAGCTGTTCTCCACGTCCGACGTGATCACCATCCACATGCCGCTCTCCGCCGCCAGCCGGGGCCTGATCGGCGCCGAGGACCTCGACATGATGAAGCCGTCGGCATACCTGATCAACACGTCACGCGGCCCGATCGTGGACGAGACCGCACTGATCGAGGTGCTGCGCGGGAGGCGGATCGCCGGGGCCGGCCTGGACGTGTACGACATCGAGCCGCTGCCCGTCGATCATGCGCTGCGCGCGCTGCCCAACACCCTGCTGCTGCCCCACATCGGATACGTGACGCTGGACGGCTACCGCACCTTCTACCGCCACATCGTCGAGGACATCGTCGCCTGGTCGCAGGGAGCCCCGATCCGCGTGCTGGCGTAGCTCCCGCGCCGGCGCTTCTGCGAGGATCACGGACGTGAGGTCGTTGTCGTTGCACACCTCGGATGGTCAGCAGCTGGCGGCCGACATCGGCGAGCGCGACGGCGACGCGCTCGGTGCCGTCGTGCTCTGCCATCCCCACCCGCTCCATGGCGGGAACCGCTTCAACATCGTCGTCGACGCCTTGTTCACCGCACTGCCATTCGCAGGCTTCACGACGATCCGCTTCGACTTCAGGGCGGCCCACGACGGCGGGGTCGGCGAGCGGTTGGACGTCGTCGCCGCGCTCGACGCCGTCGACGGTGCGCCTGGACCGCGGTTCGTCGTCGGCTACTCCTTCGGTGCGCTCGTCGCGCTCACGGCCACCGACGAGCGGGTTGCCGGGATCGTCGCCGTCGCGCCGCCACTCACACCGCAGCTGGAGCCGCCGCAGGTGCCGACCCTGGTGCTCTCACCCCGCCACGACCAGTTCTGCCCGGCCGAGACGGCAGCGCCGATCGTCGCCGCGTGGCCCCGCGCCGAGTTCGAGGTGGTCGAGGACGCCGACCACTTCCTCGCCGGTCGGACGGTGACCGTCGCCGAGCGCACCGTCGCCTGGCTGGATCGCCAAGTGACGGCACGTTCGGGTTGAGGTGGGGTGCCCGGCAAGGCGACCGACAACGGACAGGTGCTCGCGGCCCGGTCCCATGCCCACAGCCTGATCGCAGCGGCGCAGACGTCGCTGCGTGCATCACGTCTGCTGCTGCGCGACGCGGCGGGCGCGATCGACGCGGCAGCTGACGCCGACGAGCCGGTCACCGACCGGCTGCGCGCCGAGCTCCGGGCCGCGATGAGCCACGCCGCGCTGGTGAGCCGCACCGTCCTGGCCATCTGCCAGCGACTGGGCAGCTCCTCGGCCCTGTTCACCGACAACCGCCTCGAGCAGCTCCTGCGCGACGGCAACGCCGCGAGCCAGCACATGATCCTGTCCGAGACCCACCTCGACATCCTCGCCCGGCTGCTGCTCGGGCAGGAGGCCGGAACGCCCCTCATCTGAACTCGGGTGCGCACGGGTCGCCGATGCCTGGAATCATGCACGTCGTGCCCACCGCTTCGTCCATGCTCGCGCCCTACCGGGTCCTCGATCTGACGGACGGACGTGCCGAGCTGGCGACGTTCGTGCTCGCCGGCTTCGGCGCCGACGTCGTCAAGGTCGAGCCACCGGGCGGCTCGCCGTCGCGCGGGGAAGGACCGCTCGCCGCCGGCGAGGCGACGGCGCTCGCCAGCCTCCGCTTCCACGCCTACAACCGCGGCAAGCGCAGCGTCGTGCTCGATCTCGATTCGCCGGACGAACGCGTCCGGTTCCTCGACCTCGTCGCGAGCGCGGACTTCGTGTTCGAGAACGCCGGTCCTGGCGTCATGGACGCACGTGGCCTCGGGTTCGCGGCGCTCCGTCGGGCGCGGCCCGACCTCGTCTACGTCGCGCTGTCGCCGTTCGGTCAGGAGGGTCCGTACGCGCAGCACCTGGCGACCGATCTGACGTTGGCGGCCATGGGCGGGGCGATGGCGCTCAACGGCGAGCCCGATCGCCGACCGGTGCGGATCACGGTGCCGCAGACGTGGCATCACGCGGCCGTCGAGAGCGCCCTCGGCGCGATGGTGGCGCACGAGCGGCGGCTGCTCACCGGTGAGGCGCAGTTCGTCGACGTGTCCGTGCAGGCGGCCGTGTTCTGGACGGGGCTCCAGGCGATGATCGCCCACGCGATCCAGGGCAGGAACATCGAGCGCAACGGCACCGTGCTGCAGCTCAGCACGCTCGTCACGCCGCTCGTCTACCCGTGCGCCGACGGCGAGGTGTGCCTGATCGCGACCTCCAGCACGCTCGTGCGGATGATGCCGTGGATGATCGCGAGCGGCGCCGTCACGCCTGCCTGGGCAGCGGCCGAGGACTGGCCGTCGTACGAGGTGCGCATGCTGACCGGCGAATCGCTCGTCCACACCGCCGAGGAGATGCGTGCCGCGGTCACCGCGTTCACCATGCTGCACCACAAGATGGAGTTGTTCGACGGCGGCATCGCACGCGGCATCACGCTCGCGCCGGTGAACACCGTCGCCGACGTGCTGACGCTCGAGCAGCTGCAGGTGCGCGAGTACTGGGACGAGCTGCGCCTGCCCAGTGGGCGCACGCTCTGCGCCGCAGGGCCGTTCGTCAAGGCGTCGGGCGCGCCGATCGCATGGACGCGCCCTGCGCCCGACATCGGCGAGCACACCGACGACGTGCTCGGCTCGTTGGTCCCTGCGGAGCCGTCGACGTGGGACGCAGGCGATCGCCGCCACTCGGTCCCCGCCGCACCGCGTCGCCCGCTGCCGCTGGAAGGCGTGAAGGTCGCCGACTTCTCCTGGATCGGGGTCGGGCCGATCACGGCCAAGGCGCTCGCCGACCACGGGGCCACGGTCGTGCACGTCGAGAACGACCGTCCGGCCGACCGTCTGCGCCTCGTCGGACCGTTCAAGGACGACATCGCCGGGATCAACCGCTGCCAGTTCTTCGGCTCGTTCAACACCTCCAAGCTGTCCCTGCAACTGGACCTCAAGCACCCCGTCGGCAACGACGTCGCCAAGCAGCTGCTCGGTTGGTGCGACATCGCGCTCGACTCGTTCACCGCCGGCACGATGGCCCACCTCGGCCTCGGCTACGACGTCGCTCGCGGCTTGAACCCGGACATCATCATGGCCACGACGTGCCTGCTCGGCCAGTACGGCCCGGCCGCCAAGCTCGCCGGCTACGGCTACCACGCCGCGGCGGTGAGCGGGTTCTACGAGATCACCGGTTGGGACGATCGCCCGCCGGCCGGACCGTTCAACGCCTACACCGACACGGTCGCGCCGCGGTTCCTGACCACCGCGCTGCTCGCCGCGCTCGACCATCGCCGCCGCACCGGCGAGGGGCAGTTCATCGACCAGGCGCAGATGGAGTCGGCGCTCCACTTCCTCGGCCCGGAGCTGATGGACGTGCAGGTGTCGGGCGTCAGCGCCCGCCGGGCCGGCAACGAGGACCCGTTGCACGCACCGCACGACGCGTTCCCGTGCCTCGGCGTGGACCAGTGGTGCGCGATCGCGGTGGAGACCGACGAGCAGTGGCGCGCCCTGCGTCGGGCGCTCGGTGAGCCGGCGTGGGCGATGGACGTCGCGCTCGACACCGCGGCCGGACGGCTCGCCCACATCGACCTGATCGACGGCGAGCTCGGCGAGTTCACCGCCAGGCACGAACCGCGCGAGCTGATGTCGATGCTGCAGGGTTGGGGGGTCCCGGCCGGGATGGTGCAACGATCGAGCGACCACCTACAGGACCCGCAGCTCGCCCACCGTGCGTTCTTCCGCCGGCTGGAGCACCCCGAGATGGGGGAGATCCCCTACGAGGGCCACCAGTTCAGCATCCTCGACTACGACAACGGGCCGCGCTTCCCGGCGCCCTGCCTCGGCGAGCACACCTACGAGGTGCTCACCGAGGTGCTCGGGATGGACGACGACGAGGTGGCACGGGTGATGGCGAGCGGCGCCTGCGGCTGATCAGGCTGCGACCAGCCGTCGGCGCGCTCAGGTGTCGGTCGTGTCGACGCTGACGTCGCCCTTGGCGGTCGAGCTCGCGCCGGGGCGGTCCGCCCGGCGCGACGACGCTCGCGAGGATGCCGAGCGTGGCGCGCAGGTTCGTCTCGGAGATCACCGGGAAGATGCTCGCCGCAGCATCCCGGTAGGCCTCGTGGATGTTCGACCAGTCGTAGTACGACGTCACCACCGTCCCGCCCTCGATCGGCTCGAGCTCGTAGCCGTAGACGTGGCCGATCGGTGGCTGGATGACACCGTCGATCGTCCAGGCGACGGCGCGGTCGGGCTCGAACCGCGAGATCACCACGGTCACGTCGTACTCGCCGAGCGGATGGTCGTTGAGCGACTCGCGATCCATGTGGACCACGAAGCGATCACCGACGCCTGTCACCCGGTCACCGGCGGCCGACATCAACATGCCGGAGGCGTCGATCGCGACGTGACCGGCGGGCGTGGTCAGGATCTCGAAGATCGCCGCGGGCTCGGCGGCGATCGGCCGCTGGACGGCGAGTCGTTGCTCCATCAGGTGTGCCCCGTTCTCGAGAGCGGCTGCAGTCCGCAGGGTGGGCCCTCGATCGTGGACCGACGCCGGCGATCAGGTTACGTCTCGGCGACCGGACGTCGAGATGCGCGCGAGCGGTCGGCCCGACCGCCACGCCTCGTCGTCCGCGCACGAGCTCACTAGCGTCAGCTCCGTGAAGGTCGGGGTGCTCCAGTTCTTCAGTTGGCCCGAGCGACGCATCCCGCTCGCGCAGGTGTACGAGCGGGCGCTGGACCGGATCGTGGTGATGGACCGGGCCGGCTACGACGCGGTCTGGTTGGCCGAGCACCACTTCACGACGTACAGCGTGTGCCCGTCGGTGCACCTGATGGCGCTCGAGGCCGCCCACCGCACTGAGCGACTGCGCATCGGCACGGCCGTGTCGCTGGCCGCCCTCTACCACCCGTTGCGGTTGGCGGAGGAGCTGGCGTTGCTGGACGTGCTCACGGGCGGCCGCCTGAACTGGGGCGCAGGTCGCGGTTTCGAGCCGGCCGAGTTCGCCGCGTTCGGCGTGCCCCTCGACGAGACGGCGCCCCGCTTCCGGGAGGCGGTGGAGGTCGTCCTCGCGGCGTGGACGCAGGAGCGGCTGACGTTCCACGGCACGTACTGGGACTTCGACGACGTCGAGGTGCTCCCGAAGCCGTTCCAGCAGCCGCACCCGCCGACGTGGGTCGCGGCGACGTCCCCCGAGGCGATCGGCTGGGCGGCGTCACGAGGCTTCTCGATCCTGATGGACCCACATGCGTCGTTCGCCGAGATCGGCGCGAAGTACGCGCAGTACCTCGCCGCCCTGGCGACACACGGCTTCGCCCCGACCGCCGACACGCCGATGGCCCGTCTGGTGGCCGTTGCCGGCACCGATGCGGAGGCCGAGCGCGTCGCGCGTGCCGGGGCTGCGTGGACGATCGGTGCCTACGCCCACGGCCTCCCCGGTGCGGCGGCGACGACCCGAGCGGAGATCGCCGAGCGGATCGAGGGCTACGTCCGGGAACGCATCATCTGGGGATCAGCCTCGCGCGTGCGCGACGAGCTCGCCCGACTGTCCGAGGAGATGTGCCTGCGCTACCTGATGATCGCTCCGCTGTCGAACGAGTCGTTCCTGCGCTTCAGCGACGACGTGCTCCCCGACGTGTGAACACGTGGTCCCGGAGACCTCGTACCAACGTCGTCGCGAACTCCGGCCCCGGGTGCTCGGCCCCGCCTCGGAACATCTTGCCGAACCGACATCCGACACACCGTCTGTCTCCGTAGACAACGTCAACGGTTGTGTCCCGGGACGGCGTAGTCCGTGGCGCTACGGGGTAGCAATCGATCGGCGTCCCGGTTAGGCAGTCAGCCGGGACGCCATGTCGACCGTCACCGGTCACGTCACGATCTGGCGCAGGTGGGTGAGCGCCTCGCGGACCTTGCCGAAGTTGGCGGGGAGCTGGGCGAGGATCCCCGCGATCTGCCTGCGCTCGAGGGCCATGTCCGCGCACGACTCGATCAGCCGGTCGACCTCACCGCGCGACAGGGGAGCCATCGCGGCGCTGCGACGGATGTTCTCGACCTGCTCGACCGTCAATCCCATTCGGGACAGTGTACGAACATACGTTCGCGTGGCGCAAGGCTCCGGCCCGCGCCTTCGCCGCGCACGTCGGCGGCCAGCATGGACCGTCTGACGATGGTGACGGGACGGTGCAACGCAGCTGAGGTTTGACTGGCGGTGTCGCCGGGGTTGTTGCGCGCCGCGTGCCGCCGCCACGTTGGGGCGGAACGCGGCGACAGCAACGTGTCAGATCCAGTAGCCGGTGACGTCCATCACGAAGTGGGTCCTCGGCGTCGGCACGCCGCCGCAGAACACCTTGACGGTGCGGTCGGCGGCGATCTTCGCGGTGAGGCCGTTGGCGATGTTCTGGTTCGCCCCGGACCAGTTGATCGACGAGCCGCTGAGCGCAGTGGCGTCACCCGGGAGGACCGCGAGGAAACCGCCGAGCTCGCCCTCGGTCTCCGTCACGGTCAGGTTGGCGACGACGGCCGTCGCTCCGACCGGCACGACGTCGGCAGTGGTGACGAGGCCGGAGACCTCGTTGCGGGCGTCGGCGACGCTGACGACGCGGTTCTGCCCGGTGGCGAGCTTGCCCTGGGAGGGCGACGGCAGCCGCGAGTCGTAGACCCGGACCGGGGCGATGACGTGGAACGTTCCCGCGCCGGCGGCGACGGTCGACGGACCGGCCAGCTTCGACCACTGGCCCGACGCCGGGCTGTACCAGAGGCTGCCGTCGTCGGCCTTCGCGAGCGTGCCAGGGGTGCTCGCGCCCGCTGGCGGCGTCGCCGCGAAGAGCCCGGCGGCGAACACGATCGCCCCGGAACCCGCTGCGACGAGATCGCCGTCGGTGCCGGCGCCGACCACGCCGGCTCCGTTGCTGGAGGCGCCGATCACGCCGACGCCCGTGTCGG
>JAODBQ010000567.1 GCA_025464045.1 Ilumatobacteraceae bacterium | reverse complement strand
GGGGGCGGCGGGGAGCCGGACGATGGGGGGAGCTCGACAGCGGCGTGGAACCGGTTGCCGATCTGGGTGACGGCCGGGATCGCGGTGCCGGTGGTGGTGCTGCTCGGTGTGTTCTACCTGTGGCCGCTGCTGACGCTCGTGGCGAGGGCGGTCCGCGGACACACGATCGGCGACACGCTGCGCGCGCCCGGGCTGGGGGCGGTGCTGTGGTTCACGGTCTGGCAGGCGGTGGTCAGCACGGCGGCGACGATCGTGGTGGGGATGGTGCCGGCCTACGTGCTCGCCCGCTACCGGTTCGCCGGACGTCGCTTCGTGCTCGCGCTGGTGACCGTGCCGTTCATGCTGCCGACCGTGGTCGTCGGCGCGGCGTTCCTCGCCGTGCTCCCGGCGCGTTGGCAGGGCACAGCCGCGGCGGTGGTGGTCGCCCACGTGTTCTTCAACATCGCCGTGGTCGTGCGCATCGTCGGGGGCATGTGGGCGGTGATCCCGCACGATCTCACCGGCGCGGCGCGGACGCTCGGTGCATCGCCGTGGCAGCTGGCCGTGCACGTGGTGCTCCCGCTCCTGCGACCGGCGCTGTGGGCGGCGGGACTCGTCGTGTTCCTGTTCACGTTCACGTCGTTCGGCGTCGTCACGTTGCTCGGCGGCCCCGCGCACCCGACGATCGAGGTGGAGATCGCCCGACGGGCGACGCAGCTCGGCGACATCGGCGGCGCGGCGGTCCTGTCCGTCCTGCAGCTGCTCGTGCTCGGCGTCCTCGTGGCGTTGTCCACTCGCCAGCAGCGCCGCGCCGCGGTCGCCATGCGTGGTGTCGCGCCGACGCGTCGGGTCCGCACCACTCGCGAGCGTCGTCTCGTGCGCGGCACCTGCGTCGTGGCCGTGGTGGCGATGGGCGCTCCGCTGGTCGCGATGGTCCTGCGCTCCGTGGACGTCGGTGGCGGCTGGTCGCTCGCCGCATGGCGCCAGCTCGGCGGCGGCACCGGTCGGAGGGGCGTGCGGCTCGGCGTGGATGCGTGGGCGTCGCTCCTCGTCTCGTTGCGCTTCGCCGTCGTCGCGGCCGCGATCAGCGCCGTCGTCGGCGGGCTGGCGGCGCTCGCGATCACCTCCACGCGTCGTGCCGGCCGGCTGCTCGATGCCGGCACGATGCTGCCGCTCGGCACGTCGGCGGTGACGATCGGGTTCGGGATGCTGATCACGTTCGACGTGCCACCGTTCGACTGGCGCGCCGAGTGGTGGCTGATCCCGGTCGGTCATGCGCTCGTGGCGACTCCCTTCGTGGTGCGGTTGCTGGTCCCGGTGTTGCGGGCGATTCCGGCGGACCAGCGCGCCGCGGCGGCCACGCTCGGTGCCTCGCCGCGGCGGGCGTGGCTCGCCATCGATGTGCGCTCGACGCTGCGACCGCTGGTCGCCGGCGCCGCGTTCGCGGCGGCCATCTCGCTCGGCGAGTTCGGGGCGACGACCTTCCTCACCCGCACCGGCGGGGAGACGTTGCCGATCGTGGTGTCGCGACTGTTCGGCCGCCCGGGCGAGCTCACCAGGGCGCAGGGCTTCGCGGTGGCGACCGTCCTGCTCGTCGTCACCGGCGTGATCCTCGCGCTCGTGGACACACGCGTTCGCGGCGACGATCGGTGACCACCATGCTCGAGCTGCGCGACCTGACCGTCCGCTTCGGTGATCGCACGATCGTCGATGAGCTGTCGATCGCGGTGGGTGCGGGTGAGGTGATCGCGCTCGTCGGTCCGTCGGGGAGCGGCAAGAGCACGGTGCTGCGGGTGATCGCCGGGCTGCTGCAACCGGACGCCGGCACGCTGGTCATCGGCGGGCGGGACGTCTCCACGTTGCCTGCGCACCTGCGCCGGGTCGGGATGGTCTTCCAGGACGACCAGCTGTTCCCCCACCTCGACGTCGCCGGCAACGTCGCGTTCGGGCTGCGGATGCGGCACGATCCGCGACGCACCGTCGATCGACGCGTGGCGGAGGTGCTCCAACTCGTCGGGCTCGCCGGCTTCGGCCCGCGTCGGGTCGGTCGCCTCAGCGGAGGCGAGGCGAAGCGCGTCGCGTTGGCACGCTCCCTCGCGCCCTCCCCTGCCGTGCTGCTGCTCGACGAGCCGTTGACCGGTCTCGACCGCGAGCTGCACGACCGCCTCGTCGTCGATCTCGCCGCGCTGCTGCGCGAGACGGGCACGACGGCCGTGCTCGTGACCCACGACCTCGAGGAAGCCGCGGCGATCGCGGATCGGGTGGTCCGTCTGCCGAACATCGATGGCGCGGAGCCGCACTGACGGCATCCTCGCGTCTACGGTCCGAGCGATGGACGCGGCGCTGATCGGGTTCCTCGGGGCAGGCCGCCACGTGTGGCGCGAGGAGCCGTCGGCCACGAGCCTGGCCGCTACCGAGGAGATGACCAGACCGGTGTCGGCTGCGGAGATCGTCCACGGGGTCGGGCTGGTGCTGCGGCGCTCGCCGGCGTTCCTCCGTGCCCGCCACCTGATCATGACGGGCATCCGGCGATGAGCGATCCCGAGCGCACGGACCGGGGCGAGCGGACCGCGCCCGCCGGGCAGACCGAGCGGGCCGGTCACGTCGGACCGGCCGGTCACGTCGGACCGGTCGGGCAGGCCTGGCAGGCCGGGGAGGCCGGGCACGTCGAGCAGATCGACGTCGTCGAGATCGCGACGGCCGAGACGTACGCACTGCGGCGGGAGGTGCTGCGCAACGGTGACGCAGCGGCTGCCGTGGCGTTCGCCGAGGACGACTGGCCGGGCGTCGTCCACCTCGGTGTACGCGTGGACGGACACCTGCGCGGCGTGTCGAGCTGGGTCCCTCGTCCGTTCCCGGAGACGCTCGACGAACACGACGTCGCTGGACTCGGCGAGACCAATGACGCGGTGCAGCTCCGTGGGATGGCGACGGCCAATGGTCGACGCGGCACCGGACTCGGCGGCGTGCTGCTCGAGGCGGGCTGCGCACAGGCCCGCGACCGGGGCGTCGAGCTCGTCTGGGCGCGGGCGCGCGA
>JAODBQ010000042.1 GCA_025464045.1 Ilumatobacteraceae bacterium | reverse complement strand
GGCGACCTCGCTCGCCTTCCCAGCGATCTCGACCGGCATCTTCGGCTACCCAATCAACGCAGCAGCCCACATCGCTGTAGCGACCGTCCGCTCGACCCCAACCTCCGTCGCCCTCATCCGCTTCGTGTGCTTCGACACCGAAACCTGGGACGCGTATGAGTCGGTCCTCGCCGACGCGTAGTCGCCGACACGGCTCACCGACTGTCTCGTCGGCCATTCACTATTCGGCTCCTCATCCCGACGAGATCCGCGATCCGTGCCTTCGCGATGCAACTCGCCAGTCAGCAGCCCGAGGCGGACCGCCACGGGCAGGTGAGTGCGCGGGCCTGGAGCCGCTGACCAACAACCCGAGACAACGCCTCGGCAACGTGTCCCATAAGCCCGGCCGTTGGAAGACTGAAGCGCGCCACCCATGTGCCGGTTGGCCACGCTCGGCAAGTCGTACTCGCGAGTACTGAGCCTGACGGCGCCGGTGGCGGACCGCGTGTCCACAAGCGGCGATTGAGCAACATCTTCGGAATGTGAAGCGAAGAGAGGGTTCTGCGGCACCGTTCAGTGAGGCGCTCGTCGCGAGCAGCGCAGTCCATTCACGGGCTGGACGGCGCGCTTACGAGTGAGTCACCGCTACGACCAGAGCACCTGCGCCTCCTTGGCAGCGTCCCGCAACGCACCGGCATCCACTGAACCTCGCGACTCAGCGACACCGTACTTGGGCCACTCGGCAATGAACGTCAGAGGACCGTCAGGTGGCAACGGCCACATCCACTGATCCATCGACCACCTGCCGCCGCCGCCTCCACCACCTCGAGACATGACCACGGGTCCGCTCGGCCGTTCGTCGAACTGTGGGAAGCCGTTGTCCAGATTGGTCCAGCTCGAGCCGTCCGCGAACAAGATGCCGAGCCGCAAGAAGTCGTCCGGAAGTTCGGTGCCGACGCGTGGACGCCGTCGATGTCGCTCCCACGGCATCTCCATCAAGTCCTCGTCGTCTACTCGCAGCTGCAACTCGAGGGTGAACTCCGCACCGCTAGGGAACACGTCGAAGCGGCCAGCGACGAGAATCGCGTCGTCCGTCCTGAAGACGACGGCGCGCTCGGGCGCATACCCGGGGAGGACCCCGCGCGGTGGCCCGAACCACTCCGGCTCGACCGGTTGTGCCACCGGCTCCTCAATCGGGGGCTTGGGACGGCTGGTGAAGAAGCTCACCTGCTGAACATACGCCTGGATCCCGCCGAGGTGTGCGAGCCGAAAGCCTCGGCGGGCTGCGGCAGCAGGTGCACTCGGCGCTGGCCGATCAGGGGCCGTACCTGATCGTGCTGGTCGAGCCGCGGCAGCCCGGCGGCGTGGCGGATCGTCGGCAACCTCCTCGGTGACGCCGAGCGGCCGCTCGTCGTCGGCGTCTTCGAGCACCATCCAGATGCCGACGTCCGCGACAGCCTCCTCCAGTGCGCGGTGGCCTGAGCGCGCGGCCAGCCAAGGGCGTCGGCCGATCGTCCATCGGAGTGCCACACCGCATCGGCGGTGATAGGGCTCGCCGCCCTCCCAGTGTCCGATGCCGCCTCGTCAGCCGACCCGGCCCGACGGCCGCGCTCCGAGCACTCGGATGGCCGAGCCCGTCGGCGTCGTCCCGCCGGCATCTGCCGCGCCGGAGCAGGCCGATCCGCCGAAATGCTCGGATGCGACGAACGACGAGAGGCCGGCGACGAACGCGTCGAGGGAGTCGTGGCCGATGCGGAAGTAGCGTCGGCTCGCGCGTGTCGGGCGCCGCGGCGTGAGCTCGAGGACGCTCCATCGCCCGGCGTACGGCACCAGCCGGACCTCGATCGGCAGCCGGCGCGACAGCGCTCGCCAGCGAAACGAGCCCGGCAGCTCCCACCCGCCGACGATCGGCCGCGGCGGCTGCAGTCGCAGGTGGCCGTCGTCGTGCGCCGCTCGGAGCCACCACGCGCCCAGGACCTCCGCCAGCTGGTCGCCGGGGACGTCGATGAGGCGGCGGAAGATGATGCCACCGAACCCGATCTTCGCCTCGTCACCCGCCGGCCCCGGCGCCGCGCCCGAGGCGTAGCCCGACTCGGATGCCGACGCCGCCCGCTGAGCGACGGCGGCACACGCCGCGTGGCCGGCGGCCCACCACTGCCGCGCCGCCCAGAAGTGCTCGACGGGCGCGCCGGAAACGTCGGAGAGCTGCTCGACCGGCAACTCGATCATCTCGACACGTACGTACTTGGCCATGACCCCGGCCTCCGCGCGGCCACCGTATCGCGACCGGCGAGCGCCCGGCCGACCGACCGGCGGCACCGAAGCTCACACGCACCGAGCGACATCGTGGCCCATGCGACGCGACTGCCGGCCACGCCGGGGCACTGGACGGTCGAACGCGCCTCGTTCGGTGTTCATGGATCGCTCGGCGCTCGCGCGCCTGCAAGCGCGGAGCGTGGCAGCGGCCGAACGGCGCCACATCAAGCCGGCGTTCTCCCCGGGTCGGAGATTGCTCGGCCGTCGTTGATATCGGATGCTTCTCGCCGTCGGTGCGTCGCCGGGTGTGCGCCGTCGGGTGGGTAGGTCAGGAGTTGGTGCGGGCGACCTGTCGGTAGGCGGATTCGAGCAGTTCGGCGATCTCGCTCCAGTCGGCGTGGGTGGGGTCGTCGATTCGGATGGCGAGCCAGCCGCGTTTGCCGTGGTGTGGGGACTCGGTGAACCGGCCGTCGTGACGGAGCGCATCGACCTCGTCTGGTGCGGCGATGAAGTGCAGAGATCGGCCGGAGCTGTTCCAGCGAGGCCGGGCCGGCGACGTTGCGCCGTTGAAGATCGCGAAGCGGCGCCGACCGACCCGAAAGAGTGGGCGGTCTTGCAGTTCGCCTTCGTCGGATCCGTCGAAGCCTTGGCAGATCGACCGGATGCGACTCAGGGCGGCCTCGTCAACGAGCGAGTCGCCTGTCATCCGTCACAGTCGTCCGGTGTCGCGAGCTGGTCCGAGGCTTGGTGATGATGTGGGCCAGGGGATCGTCGCCGCGCGTCACACTCCGGCGGCAGTCTGACGGTAGGTCGACGAGCCCCGCCGTGCTGACAGTCGTCACCGGCACGTGCGGTCGGTGCTGCGCTGATCATCGACTCGACGGGTGCGGTAGATGTCGCCACGGTTGGCCTCAGCTCGCCACGGCCGCGCCAGGTTGACGGCGACATGGAACTCGGGAGCGACGCGGTCGAGGGTGACCACTGCCAGGTCCTCCGACACCTCGACGACGGCGAGGTCGCTGCCGTCAGGGCCGATCACCGTTGAGCGCACCAGGACGGTGCTCTGCGACGGGACCGACACACTCAGCCAGTA
>JAODBQ010000538.1 GCA_025464045.1 Ilumatobacteraceae bacterium | reverse complement strand
GCCACGTTCGACGCGATGAGCGAGGCCATCGCCGGCTCGCTCGGCGACTTCCGCGGCTGGATGAAGGCGAAGTCGGCCTTGCACGGCAACCCCGGTGCGCTCCCCTGGCACGACCTCGTCGCGCCGCTGCCGTTCGCCGCCTCGGCGATCAGCTGGAACCAGGGACTGCAGCTCGTGCGCAACGCGTTCACCAGCTTCGGCGGCCCGTTGGGCGGCCTGGTCGACCGGGCGATCGACGAGCGCTGGATCGACGCCGGCCCCAGGCCCGGCAAGCGCGGCGGCGCGTTCTGCATGCCGTTCGTGGGCGATCGTTCGCTCGTCTTCCTGAACTGGAACGGCAGCGTGGACGCCGCCCAGACCACCGCGCACGAGCTCGGCCACGCCTACCACAACACCCAGCTCGCCGGACGCACGCCGCTCCAACGGCAGTTGCCGATGGCGCTGGCCGAGACGGCGAGCATCTTCTGCGAGACGCTCGTCGTCGAGGAAGGGCTCACTCGTCTGACCGGTCGGGACCGACTCGCGCTGCTCGACGTCGATCTGCAGGGTTCGAACCAGGTGGTCGTGGACATCCACTCGCGGTTCCTGTTCGAGACCGCCGTGTTCGCCGCCCGCCAGCGGCGCACGCTCGGCGTGAGCGAGCTCAACGAGATGATGGTCACAGCCCAGGCCGACGCGTACGGCGACGGGCTCGATCAGTCCACCGCGCACCGGTACATGTGGGCCGTCAAGCCGCACTACTACGGCTCGCACTTCTACAACTGGCCGTACACGTACGGGCTGCTGTTCGGGCTCGGGCTGTTCGCGCAGCACCGCGCCGATCCGGAGCGCTTCCGGCTGAACTACGACGACGTGCTCTCGCGGTGCGGCATGGCGTCGGCCGAGGAGCTCGCCGCCGGCTTCGGGTTCGACGTCACCGACGTCGCGTTCTGGACCGCGAGCCTCGACGTGATCCGCGACCGGATCCGCCAGTACACGGAGCTGGCAGCAGCCGAGGCGGCGTGAGCACCGCCGTCGCCACCTCGCTCTACGGTCCCGACCGCGACGAGCTCTCCGGGTTGCTCGAGGGCGAGCCGCGCTACCGCCTGGACCAGGTCTGGACCGGGCTCTACGAGCAGCTCGCCGCGCCCGGCGAGATCACCAACGTGCCCAAGGCGTTGCGCGAGCGCCTCGCCGACGCGCTGCCGACGGCGTTGCGCGAGGTCACGCGGCAGGTCAACGACGGCGGCGACACCGTCAAGTACCTGTGGGAGCTGCACGACGCCAGCCGCATCGAGACCGTGCTGATGCTCTACCCGGACCGCGTCACGGTGTGCGTGAGCAGCCAGGCCGGGTGTGCGATGGGGTGCGGGTTCTGTGCCACCGGACAGGCAGGATTCACCCGCCACCTGACGGTGGGCGAGATCGTCGAGCAGGTCGTCGTCGCCGGCAGGCAGGCTCGCGAGATGGGTCGGCGCCTCGCCAACGTCGTGTTCATGGGCATGGGCGAGCCGATGGCGAACGAGCCGACGGTGTGGGCCGCGATCGAGCGCCTGCACGGCGCACTCGGCCTGTCCGCCAGGCACTTGACGATCTCCACCGTCGGTCTCGTGCCGGGCATCCGCAAGCTGGCGACGCGTCCACTGCCGGTGAACCTCGCCGTGTCGCTGCACGCTGCCAACGACGAGCTGCGCAACGATCTCGTCCCGATCAACAAGCGCTACCCGCTCGACGCGCTGATGGAGGCGTGCACCGAGTACCTCGACGCGAAGGGTCGCCGGTTGAGCTTCGAGTGGGCGCTGATCGCCGGGGTCAACGACCGCGACAGCGATGCGCGCGAGCTCACCGCGCTGTGCCGCCGCTTCCGGTTGCCGGCCCACGTCAACCTGATCCCCCTCAACCCGACACCCGGCTACCCGACCGTCGGCTCGTCGCGCCAGCGCGTCGCCGACTTCCGCGACCTGCTCGACTCGCTGGGCGTCAACGCCACCGTGCGCCGCAACCGCGGCACCGACATCGCCGCGGCGTGCGGCCAGCTCGCCGCCGGTCAACCCGTCGCCACCCCCCGCCGCCGCTGACACCCTCGCCGGCCGCGAACGGCACCCGACCCGAGTGGGCGCGAGACCTGCGACATCTCGCCGGAACCGCGCCCACCCGACCCGAGTGGGAGGATCTTGTTGAGTCTGATGTCCTCGTCGTGGGCGTGCGATCGTCAGAACAGCAGAGCGGCCACCTGGGCCGCCGGAAGGAAGGCACCGACATGGCGCAGTACGCGATGTTGCTCTACTACGACGCGGATCACTACTGGACGACCGACGAGGAGGTCAAGCACTCGCCCGAGTACGCCGAGTTCGGCCAGACGGCCGGCGCGGCCGGCGTGCTGCGCGGCGGCCAGGCACTGCACGGCCCGACGATGGCGACGACCATCACGGTGGCGGGCGGCAAGGGTGGCGACGTGATCGTCACCGACGGGCCGTACGCCGAGGCCAAGGAGGTGCTCGGCGGGTTCTACCTGGTCGAGGCCGCCGACCTCGACGAGGCGATCCGGTGGGGTTCCCAGATCCCCGCGGCCTGGCGCGGCAGGGTGGAGGTGCGACCCGTGTTCGAGATGAACGACGCGGGCCAACCGGTCGGGTGACGCCGGACGTCCAACTTGCCGAGACGGTGCGGATCCAGGGTCGCCACGTGCTGGCGACCCTGATCCGCACCGTTGGTGATCTGCAGCTCGCCGAGGACGCCGTGCAAGAGGCGGCGATCGCCGCACTGCGGACCTGGCCGACGAGCGGCGTCCCCCACGATCCAGCCGCCTGGTTGATGGTCACGGCGCGCAACAAGGCCTACGACATGCTGCGCCGCGAGGCCGCCCGTCCCGCCAAGGAGACGGCAGCCGGCTGGCTCCCGGGCGTCAGCTCGGCGAGCGTCGAGAAGGAGGCGATCGACATGGCCGAGCCGTCCACGGTGCTCGACGACGATCTGCTGCGGCTGGTGTTCACCTGCTGCCATCCCGCCCTGGCGCGCGAGGCGCAGGTCGCGCTGGCGTTGCGGACGCTCGCCGGGCTCGACGTGGCCGCGATCGCCCGGGCGTTCCTGGTGCCCGAAGCGACGATGGCCAAGCGCCTCGTGCGTGCCCGGCGCAAGATCGCCGTCGCCCAGATCCCGTACCGCGTCCCCAGCGACGCCGAGCTCCCCGAGCGGCTCCCCGCCGTGCTCGCCGTCGTCCACCTCATCGCCACGGAGGCCCACGCGCCGAGCAGCGGCGACGCCGTGGTCCGCGTCGACCTCGAAGCGGAGGCCGTCGGGCTCGCCCGCCTGCTGGGCGAGCTGATGCCCGGCGAGGCGGAGGTGCTCTCGCTGCTGGCCCTGCTGCTGTTCACCAGCGCCCGCCGCCCGGCCCGCGTCGACGCGGACGGGGATCCGGTGCTGCTCGCCGACCAGGACCGCGCCCGCTGGGACCACGCCGCGATCGCCGAGGCAACCAACTGCCTGGCCGAGGCTGTCCGCCGCTCCGGCGGCGTCGCCGGCCCGTACCAGCTGCAGGCGCACCTCGCCGCCTGCCACTCCACGGCCCCGAGCTGGCCCGCCACGGACTGGCCCCGGATCATCGCCCTCTACGACCTCGCCATCAGCGTGTCGCGCAACCCGGTCCTCGCGCTCAACCGAGCCGTGGCCGTCGGTGAGCGCGACGGCGCGGCCGCAGGTCTCGCCGCACTCGACCGCATCACCGCGCTGGGCGGATCCGCCCTCTGGCACGCGGCGCGTGCCGAGGCGCTGCGTCGGCTCGACAAGCGCGACGGGGCGCGTGCGGAGCTCGCGATCGCCGTCGGGCTCGCCCCGACCGAACCCGAACGACGGCTGCTCGCCCGCCGCCTCCACGACCTCCGACCGGAAAGCTGACCGACCACCATGCGCTTCGCCATGTCCATCCCCCAACACGTCACCGCCGGCGGGTTCGAGCCGGCCGTGCTGCGCAGCCACCTCGCCCGTATCGAGGCGTTGGGCTTCGACGGGGCGTGGACGCAGGAGCAGGTCCTCGGCTCGATGCCCAACCTCGGCCCGCTGGAGCTGATGACGTACGCGGCGGCGTGCACCGAACGGATCCGCATCGGCTGCGCGGTGCTGATCACGCCGCACCACAGCCCCGTGCACCTCGCCAAGAGCATCAGCACGCTCGATCAGCTGAGCCGTGGCCGGATCGAGATCGGCGTCGGCATCGGCGGCCGCAACCGGATGCTGAGCGCGTTCGGGGCGGATCCCGACACCCTCGTCGCCCGGTTCAACGAAGGGCTGCGTTTGATGAGGCTGCTGTGGACCGAGGAGCGGATCGACTTCGACGGTCGGTTCTGGCAGCTCGAGGGCGCAGCCATGGCCCCCAAGCCGTTCCAGAAGCCAGGGCCGCCGATCTGGTTCGGTGGCAGCCACCCCGCGGCACTGCGGCGGGCCGTGCGCGACGGGGACGGCTTCTTCGGAGCGGGTTCGACGACCACGGCCCAGTTCGCCGAGCAGGTGCGAGTGGTGCGCGCCGCGCTCGCATCGTCCGGCCGTGAACCGGGTTCGTTCCGGATCGCCAAGCGCGTCTACCTGACGGTCGACGACGACGTCGAGCGCGGGAGGGAGCGGATGGCTGCCGCGCTCCAGCGGCTGTACGGGTTCTTCGGGTCGCGCGACATCACCCCCGTCGCGGTCTACGGGCCGCCGGACGCCGTCGCGCGAGGCCTGCGCGAGGTCGCCGCTGCGGGAGCCGAGCTGATCCTGCTCAACCCGCTGTTCGACGACGCCGAGCAGATGGAGCGCCTCGCCGCCGAGGTGCTGCCCGCGCTCGGCTGATCGGCTCGGGTGATCGGCACGACCCGGCGGCTCACGCGCCGCTGAGGAGGACGATCTTGCCGCGCGTGTGGCCGCGCTCGAGCTCGGCGTACGCGGCGCGCACCTCGTCGAGCGGGTACGTGGCCGCGATCGTGACGACGAGCTCGTGGTCTGCGACGAGTGCGGCGAGCTGATCCAGGACCTCGACGTCGGCTCCGGCAGCGTTGCCGTCGCCCTTCACCCCGAGCTCGGCGATCGCGGCGAAGTCGGCGATCGTGTCGATGCGCTCCCGGTCGACTCCGAGGTCCAACGCGAGTCGGACGTAACCGGAGCCGTGCGTGTCGACGAACGCGTCGATGCCGTTCGGTGCCGCGGCCCGGATGCGTTCCGCCAGGCCGTCGCCGTAGACGACCGGCTCGACGCCGAACGATCGCAGCCAGTCCTGGTTGTCTGGCCCGGCGATGCCGATCACCCGCGCACCGAGGCGCTTCGCCAGCTGCACTGCGAGCGAACCGACGCCGCCGGCCGCACCGGACACGACGACCGTGTCGCCGGCGTGCAGATCGACGGCGCGGACCGCGGCGAAGGCGGTCGTCCCGGCGACGAACAGCGAACCGGCGACCTCGAACGAGACCCCTGCCGGCTTGTGCGTCAGCTGCCCGGCCGGCACGGCGACGAGCTCGGCCTGGGCCGAGCGATCGTTGGCGAACCCGAACACCTCGTCCCCGACCTCGAGACCCTCCACGCCATGGCCGACGCCGGCGACCCGGCCGGCGAGGTCGCTGCCCTGCCCGGACGGGAACGTCGACGGCCAGCGATCGTGCAACAGCCCCTCGCGGATCTTGGCCTCGCCGGGGTTGATGGACGTCGCGACGACCTGCACCAGC
>JAODBQ010000531.1 GCA_025464045.1 Ilumatobacteraceae bacterium | reverse complement strand
GCCGCCACGATGTGCGCCGGCTACGAGCAGATGTTCAGATCGCAGGGGCAGCGCGCCGAGCAGCTGACCCACGCCGCCTGAGCCCCGGTCGTGGCATCGCCGGCGCCACCTTCCGGCGATGCGACGTCGCTGCGGATGGTGGTGCACGTCGAGCTGTTCTGCGAAGGATCGCATCGCGCACGTGGATCGGGCTGGCTCGAACGCGAGGAGCCCGTGGAGGGTCCGCGGCGCCGCTGTGCCGCGCCCCGAACCGGCAGAACAGGCCCACTGCGGATCACCCGTCCGGTGCAGGGCACCGGTTCGCGCGCCGCGCTACTGTGCCGCCGAGGTACCGCGTCGCTCTCGCGCGCCGTGCCGGCGAACCTCTCCCCGGACCCTGGAGACCGACGGACCCGGGGTTTTGTGATGTCGCAGGATCTGAAACGGCTGGACCGGCTCGACGGGTTGGCCGACGAGCTGGAGGCGCTCGTCGAGTTGCTCCGCAGTCGGCTCACCGCGTCTGGGCGTGCCGGTCCCCCGAGCGACGGTGCCGACTTCGCCGCGATGAAGCGCATCCTCGACGCGTTGGACCGTCTGTCGGAGGTGTTGGCGACCACCCTCGCCGTCCCCGGGTTCGTCGTCGACGAGCTTCGCTCCCTCGTCGGCCGGCGGCTCGAGGAGGACGGCGTCACGCTGGTCGACGCGCAGTAGGTCGGCAACGGCCCGGCGGGAGCGGTTGGCGCATGAGCCGGCGACGGCCGGATCATGCCGGCGGGTCGTTCTCCCGGTTCTCCTCTGCTTGCCGGGCGCCGGTGGGATGCTCGACCTGTCCGGCCGACCTCGCCGCGGTGCGCGAGCCGAACGCTGCCGCGAGTGCCGGTTGTAGCTCCTTGGCGTAGAACGAGAAGAAGCCGGCCTGCTCGCGGCCGATCTGGGTGATGTAGACCCGATCGAACCCGGCGTCGACGTACGGCCGCACGGCATCGATGATCGGTCCGACGTCCGGTCCGCAGGCCATCGCGGCCTGCATGTCCTCGACCGTGACGTTCGACGCGGCCTGCTCGAACAGTGCCGGCGTGCGCAGCTCCTGGGACAGCTCGCCGGGCACGCCGCCGGTCCGCCAGAGGCGGTGCGCGATCTTGGCGCACGTGTCGGCGTCCGGCCCCCAGCAGATCTTCACCCCGCCGCTGATCGGCCCGCGTCCGCCCGCCTGTCGGTAGGCCGCGACCAGCTCCGCGCTCGGCGAGGTGTTGACGTACCCGTCGCCGACGCGGGCGGCCAGCCGGACCGCCTTGGGGCCGAAGGCGCTGACCATGATCGGCGGCGGCACCGCGGGGAGCGTGTACAGCCGGGCGTTCTCGACGACGTAGTGCGCGCCGCGGTGCGTCACCTCCTCCCCGGTCCACAGCTGGCGGATGATCTCGATGGCCTCGGCGAGCATCTCCAGGCGGAGGTCCGTCGGGGCCCAGCGACCGCCGAGGATGTGCTCGTTCAGCGCCTCGCCGCTGCCGACGCCGAGCTCGAACCGGCCGTCGAGGAGCATCGCCGAGGTCGCCGCCGCCTGGGCGACGATCGCCGGGTGGATCCGCATCGTGGGACACGTGACGGCGGTCGCGACGTGTAGCGAGGTGGTGGCCGCGATGGCGCCGATGACGCTCCAGACGAACGGGCTCTGGCCTTGTTCGTCGAGCCACGGGTGGTAGTGATCGGAGATCCACACGCGCTGCATGCCGGCGTCCTGGGCCATCTGCGCCTGTCGGACGAGGCCCTTCGGCTCGTGCTCCTCGCACGACAGGAAGTACCCGAACTCGATCATCTCGTCCTCCAGTGCTCGCCGTGCGTGGTCGCCGGCGCGCGGACTTCCCGGCGCTCGTCCCGGCTCACACCTGCGCTGGTGGTTTCCCCCGCCCGGGTGCGCCGGCGGATCCCTCGGCCAAGGCGCACCGTGGTCAGGGTGCGTCGCGTCGGGCCCGGGCCCGGCGCCTGCCCGCGTGCATCGCCGCGACCCGGGCCACGGGGATCGTCGCGCCCTCGGCGATCAGGTCGCCCGGGAGCCGCTGGGGTGGGGGCATCGCCGCGGCCCACGGATCCCGCTCGCCCAGCAGTTGCGGGGCGGTGAGGATCGTGAAGTCACCGGGCGCGACGTCGTCGAGCTCGTCCCAAGCGACCGGGAACGACACGGGAACGCCCGGACGGGCGCGGGGGCTGTACGCGGCGATCACCGTCGCGCCGCCGCTGCGGGTGGAGTCGATGAACACCTTGCCTTCTCGGTCGGCCTTGATGAACGCGGTGGTGGCGATGGTGGGGTCCAGCAGCTCGGCACGCCTGGCGATGGCTCTCGTCGCGGCAGCTGCATCCTCGTTGGACACGCCGGGCGCGATCGGCACGACGACGTGAACACCTTTCGCCCCACTGGTCTTGACCGCGCCGGACAGGCTCGCGTCGGTCAGCGCGCGGTGGACGAGGTGCGCGGCGACGACCGCTCCAGCGAAGTCGTCGGCGCTCGGCGGGTCGAGGTCGAGCACGAGATGGGTCGCGTGTCCGAGCCGGTCCGCGCGGACCAACGTGGGGTGGTACTCGATGGCGCGTTGGTTGGCGAACCACAGCAGCGTCCGTCGATCGTTGCACAGCGCGTATGCGACCTCGCGCTGCGAGGTCTGCGCCCACAGGCGCAGCGTGGCCACCCAGTCCGGCGTGTACTTCGGCACGTTCTTCTGCATGAACGGCGCCTGGTTGCCCGTCACCCGGATCACCGACAACGGGCGATCGCGCAGCTCCGGCAGGATCCGGTTGCACATCGCGTCGAGGTAGTCCACCAGGTCGCGCTTGGTGGCACCTGCACCGTCGAACAGCGGCTGGTCGAGGTGGGTCAGCGTCACCCCCTCCCGCGTCTCGTCGCTCGGCGCAGCAGTCATCGCCGATGGTGGCACGCCGTCGCGGGCGGTCCTGGCCGGCGACGGGGGGATCCGGGGTGCGGCGTGCTCACGGGCCGACGGAGCCCATGCCGGGCGACTGATCGCCCACCTTCACCTGCGTGTCGGCAGTGGAACCCGTCGCCGGGGTGGTGACCACCGCCGAGTCCGAACCACCGGGGCTGTTGCCGCTGTTGTTGTTGCCCCCCGGCCCCGGCGCCTGCTGTCCGCCGATCGTCGTGCCGGGCGAGGTGCCGACGTTCGGTGACTGCTTGTCGCTCCCGCACGCAGAGACCGCCAGAACGGTCAGCACCGGGACAAACATCGCCATCGTTCGCTTCATGGCTGCTCCGCTTCCCCTACCGGACCGGTCCCAACCCGCGACGTCGCGGTCGTCGTGCTGCCGGAGGTTCCCGGACCTCGACGCGCCGGCCCTCGTGGGCGGTCACGCGACGCGTGTCGGTACGTCGGGGTCGAGGTGGGCGAGGTCGTCGTCCTCGAGGTGGCCGCGGTCGTCGCGGTGGTCGTCGGGGGCGGTGAGGTGGTCGGCGCCCTGGTCGACGTCCTCGTTCACGAGGTCGATCACCAGGAGCTCGCGCTCGAACCCTTCGACCTCACCGACGAGATCCGCGATCGGCGACAGCCACACGCCATGGATCAGGTCGCTGTGCTCGCCCGTCGTCCACGCGGTGACGATCGTGCCGTCGGCCGGGTCGACGAGCATCGCCCGCGAATACGGGCCGAGGTGCACCGTGAGCCAGTACCGGGTCAGCGTCGGACCCTGCGACGTCGTGAGGAGTCGCATGATGTGAGTGTCGCACGTGATGTCAAGCGCGCACCTCACGGTGGAGCTGATCTCGGGCCGGCTGGGAGTGGCCTCGGGCGACCCGGGGGCGACATCTGGCATCTCCGAAAAGGCAGGTACATTCCTCATCGGGCGCACAGCATCTTTGTTCCTGAGCCCGCGTACCGCTGGGACGCGAATTCTGATATGACCGCCGATAAGTGACGACATTCACTTCTCGAAGCACTGACCGCCCCGCGAGACAACGATGGTCGCGCTGGACGGTTCAGCCTTCCCGATGGACGATCCGTACTGTGCTCAGGGCGTGACGGAGTCGAGCAATCCTTCCCGACGGGCGATGGCCACCGCCTCGAGCCGCGATTGAGCGTTGAGCTTGCTGAGCACGTTGCGGACGTGGTTGCGCACGGTGTGGACGCTGAGGACGAGGTCGTGGACGATGGCCGCCGTCGACTGACCGTCAGCCAGCAGCTGGAGCACCTCGAGCTCGCGTGGCGTCAGCTCCGAGCCGACGGGAACCGGACGCGGTCGCAGCGACGCCGCCAGTTCCTCGACAAGGGCCGGCGGCACCCGCACCTCGCCCGCCAACGCCGAACGGATCGCGCTCGGCAGGTGACGGAAGTGCTCGGCCTTGTTGACGAAGCCCGTGCAGCCGGCTTCTAGTGCGACAGCCAGGGCCGCACCGTCGCTCTGCCCGCTGATCATCACCACCGCCACGTCGGGCAGCTCGTCCTTGATCAGCACCGTCGCATCGCTCCCGCCGCCCTCGGGGAGTTGGAAGTCCATCAGCACGACGTCGGGACGCAGCTCACGAGCCAGCTGCACCGCGTCGGCAACGGTGTGCGCGTACCCCATGACCACGAGATCGGGTTCGGCGTCGAGGGCCCGCCGCAGGGCCTCCGCGACGAGCTCGTGATCATCGACGATCAAGACGGTGGCGCGGTGTTCGCACGCGCCACCGGGATGAACATCTTCAAATCGCTCCACTTCGCAGACGACGATATCAGCGTGGCGTCTCGATCAGCCGTCCGCGCCTGCAGCCCGTATCGGCCGAATGGTTCGAGTCCTTGATGACGCGTATTGGTCAATTGATTAGGCACAGATGGGGCTTGGGCGTCGTGTGGTGCAAGCGCATGGTGTGTTGCGGCACTCACCCCTCTTGGAGGAACCATCGTCATGCGCATCAACCCCGAGCCCGGCACCGCACCGCCGGACGGATCTCATCGAAGGACGTCCGGGCACGCGCCCTCGTCGCTCAAACGGCTGGCCAAGCCCGCTGCCGCGGTGTTCATCGCGGCGACGCTGCTCGGCTCTGGCTACGCAGCGGGCGCGTCGTCCCAGACGCCGTCGAAGTCGGATGCGCTGGCGGCGCTGGCCGCCGCCCAGGCCGGCATCGCCACGGCGCAGCAGTACATCTCGGCACAACCGGACACGCCCGCCCCGCCGACGACCGCGCCACCCGCCCCG
>JAODBQ010000517.1 GCA_025464045.1 Ilumatobacteraceae bacterium | reverse complement strand
CACTCGAAGACGTGCTCACCGAGGGCCTCGGCCACGAGCTCGGAGCGCTCCATCTCGTCGAGGGCCTCGGCCAGCGACCCGGGCAGGATCGAGATGCCTTCGGCGAGGCGCTCCTCCTCGGTGAGCTGGTAGAGGTTGGCGGAGGTCTCCGCCGGGAGGTCGTAGCCCTCCTCGATGCCCTTGAGCCCGGCCGCCAGCACCACCGAGAACGCGAGGTAGGGGTTGCACGCCGGGTCGGGCGCCCGGAACTCGATGCGGGTGCTCTCGGCCTTGCCCTTCTTCGTGTGCGGGACGTTCACCACGACCGACCGGTTGTTGCGGGCCCACGAGATGTAGATCGGGGCCTCGAACCCGGCGACGAGACGCTTGTAGGAGTTCACCCACTGGTTGGTGACGGCACAGATCTCGCGGGCGTGGAAGAGCACCCCCGCGATGAAGCCGCGGGCGATCTTGGACAGGCCGTGAGGATCTCCCGCGTCGTAGAACGCGTTGGTGTCACCCTCGAACAACGAGAAGTGCGTGTGCATCCCCGAGCCCTGCACCAGCTCCAGGGGCTTGGGCATGAAGGTGGCGTGCACCCCCGACTCGTGGGCGATCTCCTTCACGACGAGGCGGAAGGTCATCACGGTGTCGGCCATCGTGAGCGCGTCGGTGTAGCGGAGGTCGATCTCGTGCTGGCTGGGCGCGTCCTCGTGGTGGGAGTACTCCACGGGGATGCCCATGGCCTCGAGCGTGTGGATCGTCCGCTTCCGGATGTCACCGGCGACGTCAGCGGTCGTCAGGTCGAAGTAGCCGGCGGTGTCGAGCGGGATCGGCTTGACGCCGGGGTCGCCCTGGGCGAAGTAGAAGAACTCCATGTCGGGGGCGACGTAGAACGTGTAGCCACGCTCGTGCGCCGCGGTCAGGTTGCGCCGCAGCACCTGCCGCGGGTCGCCACGAAAGGGGCTGCCGTCCAGGTTGGCGATGTCGCAGAAGACCCGTGCCTCCGTCGAGCGCGGGTCGCCCCAGGGCAGCACCTCGAACGTGTTCGGATCGGGGCAGGCGAGCACGTCGCTCTCCTGGATGCGGCTGTAGCCGTCGATCGACGATCCGTCGAACGTCATCCCGTCCTCCAGCGCGTTCTCCAGCTCGGCTGGGCTGATGGCAAAGCTCTTGAGGTTGCCGAGCACATCCGTGAACCAGAGGCGGATGAGTCGCACACCGCGTTCCTCAACAGTGCGCAGCACGTAGTCGCGTTGTTGGTCCTGCACCTCGATCACCTTCGCAGTCTCGTCGTCGGGGGGTGGGTTTGAAAAGCGCAACAGGGGGCCCCGGCGGACCGGAACCCCCTGTTGTCCGAGGTGACGTTCAGCCGCAGACGCTTTCGAGGATCAGCCTGGTGACCGTGTAGGGGTCGCAGTTGGCGTTCGGGCGACGGTCTTCTGCGTAGCCCTTGCCTTCCTTGGCGACCTGCCACGGGATGCGGATGCTCGCACCGCGGTTGGACACGCCGTAGCTGAACTTGTTGTACGGGGCAGTCTCGTGGGCGCCGGTGAGGCGGCTCTCGATGTCCGCGCCGTACCCGGCGATGTGGGCGGCGACGCGCTTGCCGATGGCCTTGCACGCGTCTTCGATCGGCTCGTAGCTCTCGCGCATCGCCTTGGTCGAGAAGTTGGTGTGCGCGCCGGCGCCGTTCCAGTCACCCTTGATCGGCTTCGCGGCGAACGAGATGATGACGTCGTACTCCTCGGCGATGCGGTGGAGCAGCCACCGGGCGACGTACATGTGGTCGCTCACGGTCAGTGCGTCGGCAGCGCCGATCTGGAACTCCCACTGGCCCGGCATGACCTCGGCGTTGGTGCCCTCGATCATCAGGCCGGCATCGATGCACGCCTGGGTGTGCTCCTCGATGATCTCGCGGCCGATCACCCGGCCGGTGCCGACACCGCAGTAGTACGGGCCCTGGGGGGCGGGGAAGCCGCCGCCGGAGGGGAAGCCGAGCGGCGTGCCGTCGGCCTTGAGCATCGTGTACTCCTGCTCGATGCCGTAGATCATCTCCGCCTTGGCGTACTTCTTCGCCACCTTGGCCAGCGTGGCGCGGGTGTTGGTGACGTGCGGCTTCATGTCCGACGCGGTGAGCACCTCGCACAGCACGAGCACGTTGTTCCCACCGCGGATCGGGTCCGGGCAGTGGAACACCGGCGTGAGGACGCAGTCGCTGCTGTCGCCCGTCGCCTGCTCGGTCGACGAACCGTCGAAGCCCCAGATCGGCAGGTCCTTGCCATCGGCGAGGATCTTCGTCTTGGAGCGCAGCAACGGGGTCGGCGACACGCCGTCCAGCCAGATGTATTCAGCTTGGTAGGCCACTCATGTTCCTTTTCGACTCGGGATCAGCCGGGGGACCCAGGTGATCAGGCGGGCGCAGGCTGTCAGCGGGTGGTTTCTCGACCGTTGCCCTTCTGTGAACAGTCTGTGAAGTAGCGCGCGGAGGAGGTGGGAACCACCGGAGCGTCCCGGTCGTCCGAACAGGATGCGCCGCACCGTGAACCGCCGCCACCTCCTCGTCTCGCTCGCCGCCGGGCCGACGCTCGCCATGCTGATCGCCGCGTGTGGCGATCCCGACAGCGTGCCCGGCGACGCCTCGCCGTCCAGCGTCTCGCCGACGACCGCCCCG
>JAODBQ010000505.1 GCA_025464045.1 Ilumatobacteraceae bacterium | reverse complement strand
CGTGGTCAGGTCACCGACGAGGTCGCCGACCTTGGCGAGGATGTACCGGTCGAGGACGGCAGTCTGATCCGTGCGGAACGTGCCCTGTGTGCCAGCCGCGTTGGCGTACAGCGACAGGAAGTACCAGCTGTTCCAGATCGGCAGGATCACCTGGCGGACGGTGTCGCGGATCCCGTCCTCGGTCACCATCAGGTCGGTGCCGCGCAGGATCGGCGAGCTGAGCAGGTACCACCGCATCGCGTCGCTGCCGTAGGTGTCGAACACCATCATCGGGTCGGGGTAGTTGTTCAGGCTCTTCGACATCTTCAGCCCGTCGTCGCCGAGGACGATCCCGTGGCTGACGGCGGTCTCGAACGCCGGACGGTCGAACAGCGCGGTCGCGAGCACGTGCAGGGTGTAGAACCAGCCGCGCGTCTGGCCGATGTACTCGACGATGAAGTCGCCGGGGTAGTGGCCCTCGAACCACTCGCGGTTCTCGAACGGGTAGTGGACCTGGGCATAGGGCATCGAGCCCGACTCGAACCAGCAGTCGAGCACCTCCGGGACGCGGCGCATCATCGACCGGCCCGTCGGGTCGTCGGGGTTGGGTCGCACGAGCTGGTCGACCTGCGGGCGGTGGAGGTCGGTGACGTCGGTCCCGAAGTCCCGCTCGAGGTCGGCCAGGGAGCCGTAGACGTCGATGCGCGGGTACGTCGGGTCATCGCTCTTCCACACCGGGATCGGCGATCCCCAGAACCGGTTGCGGCTGATCGACCAGTCGCGCGCGTTGGACAGCCACTTGCCGAAGCTGCCGTCGCGGATGTGGTCGGGCACCCAGCGGATCTGCTGGTTGAGCTCGACCATCCGGTCGCGGATCTTGGTGACCTCGACGAACCACGAGCTGATCGCGCGGTACACGAGCGGCTGCGAGCAGCGCCAGCAGTGCGGGTAGGAGTGGACGAAGCTGTCGTGGCGGACGAGGAGCTTGCGCGCCTTGAGCGCCTTGATCACCTCCGGGTTGGCGTCGAAGACGTGGACCCCGGCCCACGTCGCGACCTCGGCCGTGTACCGCCCGTGCTCGTCCATCGGGCAGATGGTGGGGATGCCCACGGCGTTGCACGCGAGCTGGTCGTCCTCACCGAACCCGGGCGCCATGTGGACCACGCCGGTGCCCTCCTCGGTGCTGACGAAGTCCGCACCGAGCAACTTGAACGCGTTCGAGGTGTCGGCGAAGTAGGGGAACATCGGCGCGTAGCGACGGCCGACGAGGTCGCTGCCCCGAACCGTGCCGAGCCGCGTGGCGTCGGCCAGCTCGCGCTCGTAGGCGTCGAGGCGGCCCTCGGCCACGATGTACCGGGTGCCGTCCGTCTCCATCACCGCGTAGTCGATGCCCGGTCCCACGGCGAGGGCGAGGTTCGCCGGCAACGTCCACGGCGTCGTCGTCCAGGCCATCATCACGGTCGGGATCGGGCTGCTCCCTCCCTGCTCGCCGTCGACGACGCTCCCCCCGGCATGGTCCTCCCGCGTGGTGGCGAGCAGGCGATCGACGGCGCTCGCCGCCGCATCGTCGAGCTCGAAGGTGACGGTGACGGCGGGGTCCTGGCGGTCGCGGTAGACGTCGTCCATGCGCGTCTCGGTGTTGCTCAGCGGGGTCTCGCATCGCCAGCAGTACGCCAGCACCTTGAACCCCTCGTAGATCAGGCCCTTGTCCCACAACGCCCTGAAGGCCCACATGACGCTCTCCATGTAGGGGAGGTCGAGGGTCTTGTAGTCGTGCTCGAAGTCGACCCAGCGCGCCTGGCGGGTGACGTAGCGGTGCCACTCGTCGGTGAACTGGAGCACGCTCGTGCGGCATGCATCGTTGAACTTGTCGATCCCGAACGTGGTGATCTCGGGGTGGCCCTGGATGCCGAGCTCCTTCTCGACGACGACCTCGGCGGGCAGCCCGTGGCAGTCCCAGCCGAAGCGACGTTCGACGCGCTGACCGCGCATCGTGCGGTAGCGCGGCACCGCGTCCTTGACGAACCCCGTGAGCAGGTGGCCGTAGTGCGGGAGACCGTTGGCGAACGGGGGCCCGTCGTAGAACACGAACTCGTCGGCGTCGCTGCGCTGCTCGATCGACGCCTCGAACGTGTGGTCGCGTTCCCAGAACGCGAGCACCTCGGTCTCGACGGCGGGGAGGGACGGTTGCGGCTGGACGTCGGGGTAGGTCACCGGTGGCTCCGAACGGGTTGGTGTGCGGTGTGCGCTTGCCACAGGGACGAGCCGTGCGGCCCGCGATCCCACCCTGCTTGCCGCCACCCGCAGGTGCCGACCACTCCGTTTCGCCAGCGATGTCGGGCTGGACCCGTCCGGTTCTACTGAGCAGGATCACCCGTTCGGGAGGCTGCCGTTCTTCCGGAGGCTCGGAGGTGATGGCCTCGTCGTTGCCGTCTGCTGATGCTACCGGCGACCGATGCCCACGCCCGACGAGTTGCGTCCGGTCAGGGCTCGTCGTGGGACAGTGGCAGCTCCGCCGCGACCGTCGCGTCGCCGTCGCCGTCGCCGACGGCGGCCATGGACGCGGCGTCCGACGAGTCGGACGTGTCGGACGCCGACAGCAGCGGCCGACGGATCTCACCGAGCCCCGCCGGCACGCGGTCGACGAGGTCCTGCAGCGCACTGGCCGCGTCGCGCAGCCGCTCGCGCTGCGCACCGACGTGCAGCTCCAGGTGATCGACGTCGCTGACGAGGAAGTCGCGTCGCGCGAGCAGCGCCTGCACCTCGCCTTCGGCGCGCACCCGCTCCTCGTCGTTCGCCCGCCGACCTTCGATCCGCGCGTCGTCGACCAGCTTGGTCGCGTTGGCCCGGGCAGCCTCGAGGATCGACGATGCCTCCGCCTCCGCGGCGGCGGCGATCCCGTCGGCTTCGCGCTGGGCGTCGGCCACGGTGGCGTCCGCGGTCCGCTGGGCCAACAGCAGCGTGCGACTGATGCTCTCGGCGTCGGCACTGGTGAGGTCCGCGGCGGACGGCGCGGGTGCGGCGGCAGGCGCGGCGACGGGGCTGCCGGCGGCGGGCGTGCCCGACGCCGGCGTCGACGATCCGGGATCCTTCGTGGCGCCGGCCTGGGTGAGCTCCTGGAGCTTCGACACCGCCGCCCGCGCTCGGGCCTCCATCGCTGTCGCCTGGTTCTGGGCCGTCTCGATCGCCGAGGCGACCTGCGTCTTGAACGAGTCGACCTCGGTGGGGTCGTACCCCTTCTTGACGGTCTTGAAGGCGGTGGTGCGGACCGATTGCGGGGTCAGTTCCATTGGGGCGAGGCTAGTCGCCGCCGTTCGCGAGCCGCGGGACGCCGGAGCCCGCCAGCCGCTCAGTCGTCGTATCCGTTCGAGCGCGAGGAGATCGGCTTGAGCAGGTAGACGCCGGTGGCGACCTTCTCCATGCTGCCGTTCAGCGCATAGCAGATGCCGCTCGCGAAGTCGATCAGACGGCGTGACACCTCGCGGTCGGCGGCCTCCAGGTTCATGATCACCGGCAGGCC
>JAODBQ010000494.1 GCA_025464045.1 Ilumatobacteraceae bacterium | reverse complement strand
TCCGCGATCATCGTCTCCGTGCTGGTCGGGGTGATCCTCGACCGGCTGATCAGCTTCTGGTGGCGGCGGCGCAGGCGCGACTCGGACTGAGACCGGTTCGGGCAGTGGCGGCCGGGCTGGGCCCGGTTGGCAACGTTTCGGACCCAGCGGACAGGATGACCCGGTGAAGCCACCGCCGTTCGTCTCGTCCACCGACGGTGTGCACATCGCCGTCCACGATCTCGGCGGCCGCGGTCCGACCCTGCTCGTGTCGCACGCCACCGGCTTCCACGGCCGCTGCTACCTGCCGCTGGCACACGAGCTCGCCGACCGGTTCCACGCGATCGCGTTCGACTACCGCGGGCACGGCGACACGCCACAGCCCGAGCAACCGATCGACTGGGACCGCTACGGCGACGACGCCGCGGCGATCGCCTCCGCGTTGGACACCCCGGTCGCCGCGTTCGGGCACTCGATGGGCGGCGCCTGCCTGCTGATGGCAGCCCACCGCGACCCGTCGCTGTTCAGCCACCTGGTGATCTTCGAACCGATCGTGTTCCCACCCGACGTCGCGCGGCCGGAGGGTGCGCCGAGCCCGATGGTGGAGGGTGCCCGCCGGCGGCGCGCCGTGTTCGCGTCGTACGAGGCGGCGATCGCCAACTACGCGTCCAAGCCGCCGTTGAGCGCGCTCACGCCGGAGGCGCTCGACGCGTACGTGCGCTACGGCTTCTTCGAGGGGGCCGACGGCCAGGTGCACCTGAAGTGCCGACCGGAGATCGAGGCCGCCACGTTCGAGCTCGGCGGGCGGCACAACACGGACGCCGTGCTCGACGAGATCGAGGTGCCCGTGCTCGTGGTGGCCGGACGCGCCGAGGAGCTGCAACCGCCGTCGGTGATCGCCGAGAGCGTGGCGGAACGGCTCCCGAACGGCACGTTCCTGCGCCTGCCCGACCTCGACCACTTCGGCCCGATGACCCGGCCGGACATCGTCGCGCAGGTCGTCGCCGACTTCGTCAGCTGAACCCGCGACTACTGGGTCGTCCAGAACGGCAGGAACTGCAGGCGGTCGAGGCTCGTCAGGAGGGCGACGGCGGTCAACGTCGCCAGGCCGATCGCCACCGCCAGCACCGCCATCCAGCGGTTGCGGACGCGGCCGTCCGCCTGGCAGTTGGCCACGCCGACCAGCCCGAACGCGACGGCCAGCAGACTCAGGATCGGGACCGGCCAGGCGAGTGGCAGCGCACCGATCAACGCCGCGACGAGGGCCAGCACGGACCACTGCTCGAACACGCCCCGCGCACCGGGGGACGGGTCCGACCAACCCGCCGTCGACGTTCGCGCCGAGCCCGGCGCGGCTGCGGCGTCGACGACCGGCACCTCGCCCGTGGGCACCTCGTCGGCCGGAGACTCCCCCTCGCCCGTGGGCACCGCGACGTCCTCGATCGGCGCCGTGTCGATGGGCACCGCCTGATGCTCGGGCAGGGGCACGTCCACGGACGGCGCGTCGTCGGGCAGGTGGTCAGGCCACTCGTCCAAGGGTACGTGCGTCTCGACCGGCTCGCTCAACGCGCCCGCCCCGCCTGACCGGACACGGCATCACCGCGGCGCGCTGCACCCAGGGCCGGCGGAACCGCGTCGAGCATGCTCCAACTCTCGCGCACCCCTTCCCTACGATGAAGTTCATGCTCCCGGTGCCCACCAGCCTGTCACCCTCTCGGGTCGAGGGCTTCACGTCGTGCCCGATGGCGTTCCGGTTCGCGAGCATCGAGCGCATCCCCGAACCACCGAGCACGCACACCACCAAGGGCTCGTTGGTGCACCGGGTGCTCGAGCTGCTGTTCGTCAACGCGCAGGATCGACGCACGATGGCGGATGCACGGGTCGCGTTCGAACAGGCCGTTGCCGAGTACCGCGTCGACCCGGAGCTCGTGCTGCTGCGCCTGGATGCCGACGCGGAGGAGGCGTTCTTCGCGGACGCGTGGTCGTTGGTCGAGGCGTACTACCGCATGGAGGATCCGAGCTCCATCCGTGAGATCGGCATCGAGCTGCGGCTGGAGGCCCAGGTCGGCTCGCTGTCGCTACGTGGGATCATCGACCGGCTGGAGCTCGACGCCGAGGGTCGGCTGATCGTCACCGACTACAAGACCGGGCGACCTCCCGGGCTGCGCTACGAGCAGAGCCGCCTGTCCGGCGTGCACTTCTACTCGTTCCTGTGCGAGCAGGTCCTCGGTCAACGGCCGGCTGCGATCCGCCTGATGTACCTGCGCGACGGCGAGACCATCACCGCCACGCCGTCCGAGCAGTCGGTGCGGTTCATCAGCACCCGCACGAATGCTGTGTGGAAGGCCGTCGAGCGGGCCTGCCTGACCGACAGCTTCCAGGCTCGTCCCGGCGGTCTGTGCAAGTCGTGTGCGTTCCAGGCGTGGTGCCCGGCGTTCGGTGGCGATCCGGCGCGGGCGGCCGCCGAGGCGCCCGTGCGCTTCGGCATGGTCCCCGAGCCTGCGCCCGCGTGAGCGCCGGCATCCATCCGATCATCGAGCTCGACCGCGTCACCGACGAGTGGTTGGAGCACATCCGCGGTCATCCGGTGGCCGACAAGGTCTTCCTCACCGCCAGTGAGCTCGGGGACTTCAGTCTGATC
>JAODBQ010000493.1 GCA_025464045.1 Ilumatobacteraceae bacterium | reverse complement strand
GATCATCGAGGCGGTCCTGCCCGCCGTCCTCGACGCCTCCGACCTGCCGTTCGCGATCTTCGGCCACAGCATGGGCGCACTCCTCGCCTTCGAGCTGGCGATCGCGTTGGAACGGGCGGGCGGACCGGTACCGGAGCACCTGTTCGTGTCCGGTCGTCGTGCCCCGAACGACGTGCGTGCCGGGGAGAAGATCCACGGACTGCCCGACGATGCGTTCCTCGACGAGCTCGATCGCAGCTTCGGCGGCGTGCCGGAGATCATCCGCCGCGAGAAGGACCTGCTGGCGATGCTGCTGCCGGCGTTGCGCGCGGACGTGCGCACGTTCGAGTCGTACGAACCGCTCACCGGCGACCGTGTGCGCTGCCCGGTGCACGTCTACGGCGGCGCCGACGATCGGCATCCGCGACCGACGGAGTTGCATGGCTGGCAGAGCGTCGCCGACGAGGAGATCTCGGTGCGGATCCTGCCGGGGGACCACTTCTTCCTCACCACGGCGACTGCCGCGCTGACCGCCGACATCGCCGCTCGATGGGGGTGAGCGCCACCGCCGGTAACGTCGGTGCGACGGAGGGGGCACCGATCGACCGCGAGCCGATTGCCATCGTCGGGATCGGTTGCCGCCTCCCGGGCGGAGCCGACGACCCGGCGTCGCTCTGGCGACTGCTGTGCGCGGGCTTCGACGCGATCGGCCAGGTCCCGCCCGACCGGTTCGATGTGGAGGCGCTGTACGACGAACGCCCTGCGACGCCGGGCCGGATCATGTCCCGTTGGGGCGGGTTCCTCACGGACGTCGACCGCTTCGATGCCGAGTTCTTCGAGACCGCGCCACGTGAGGCCGAACGCCTGGATCCTCAGCAGCGACTGCTCCTGGAGACGAGCTGGGAAGCGCTGGAGGACGCCGGCCTCCCGCTGCAGCGGCTGCAGGGCAGCAGCACCGGCGTGTTCGTCGGGATGTGGCTGAACGACTTCGAGTCCCGACTGTTCGCCGACCCCGAGGTCGATCTGTACATGACCACGGGAACCGGTCGATACTCCGCGTCGGGCCGCATCTCCTTCTTCCTCGATCTGCTCGGGCCGAGCGTCAGCGTGGACACGGCGTGCTCGTCGTCGCTCGTGGCGGTGCACCTCGCGTGCCAGAGCCTGCGCAGCGGCGAGTGCGATGTGGCACTGGCCGGTGGCGCGAACGTCATCCTCGAGCCGCAGATCACGATCGCGTACTCGCAGGCGCGGATGATGGCCCCCGACGGTCGGTGCAAGTTCGGCGATGCCGCCGCCGACGGCTACGTCCGCAGCGACGGTGCGGCGATGGTCGTGCTCAAGCGTCTCTCGTCGGCCCTCGCCGACGGCGACCGCATCCACGCGGTCGTGCGCGGCAGTGCGGTGACGAACGACGGCCGCAGCAGCGGCTTCCTCGCCACGCCCGGCCAGCGCGGGCAGGAGGAGGTGCTCCGGCGTGCGTATGCCGATGCCGGCGTCGATCCGTCGAGCGTGCAGTACGTCGAAGCACACGGCACCGGCACCGCAGCCGGCGACCCGGTGGAGCTCAGGGCCGTCGGCGCGGTGATCGGAGCCGGGCGGGCCGAGGGTGCGCCGTGCCTCATCGGCTCGTTGAAGACGAACGTCGGGCACACCGAGGGTGCGGCGGGCGTCGCCGGGCTGATCAAGGCGGCACTCGCGCTGGAGCACCGGGAGGTCCCTGCGTCGCTCCACGTCACGATCCCGAACCCCGATGTCGACTGGACCGAGCTCGGCCTCGAAGTGTGCACCACGCACCGGCCGTGGCCGGTGGCCGGTGCCGTCGCTCGCGCCGGGGTGAGCTCCTACGGCATCGCCGGTACGAACGCGCACGTGGTGCTCGAGGCAGCGCCCGCCGTGCCCGAACCGCTCCCGATCGACGTTCGACCGCCGCTGCTGCTGCCGATCTCGGCACGCGCGCCCGGCGCCCTGCGGCAGCTCGCGGCGGCGTACCACGCGCTGCTCGCCGACGGCGCGGACGTCGCCTGGACCGATGTGTGCGCGCACGCCGCGTTGCATCGCACGCACCACGACGTGCGCGCGGCCGTGGTGGCCGACGACGTCGCCGAGATGGCGACGGAGCTGGCAGCGTTGGCCAGCGCGGAGGTGTCGAGCGACGCGATGTCGGCGAATGGGACGCCGCCGCGCATCGCGTTCGTCTTCCCCGGACAGGGCTCGCAATGGGCCGGGATGGCCCGCGAGCTGCTCGCCGACGAGCCCGTGTTCCGCGCCGCGATGGAGCGGTGTGACGCCGCGATCCGCGACGAGGCCGGTTGGTCGATCGTCGCGGAGCTCGCCGCCGACGCGGCGGCGAGCCGCCTGGGCGAGATCGACGTGGTCCAGCCGCTGCTGTTCGCGATCCAGGTGGCGCTCGCCGCGCAGTGGCGCGCGTGGGGGATCGAGCCGGCGGTCGTGGTCGGTCACAGCATGGGTGAGGTCGCCGCTGCGCACGTGGCCGGTGCACTCGGGCTCGGGGATGCGGTGGCCGTGATCTGCCGGCGCAGCGGTCTGCTGCGCCGCGTTGCCGGGCACGGCGCGATGGCCGTCGTCGACCTGACGTTCGACGATGCCGCTGTCGCGATCGCGGGTGAAGGCACCAGGCTCGCGATCGCCGTCAGCAACAGCCCGCGCTCGACGGTCATCTCCGGCGACCCGGCCGCGATCGACCGCGTGCTCGCGGTGCTCGAGGCGCGCGACGTGTTCTGCCGCCGGGTCAAGGTCGACGTCGCATCGCACAGCCCGCAGGTGGACGGCCTGCTCGGCGAGCTGCGCACGGCGCTCGCCGCGATCGCGCCGAGCGTTGGTGAGATCCCGTTCTGCTCGACCGTCGACGTGGGTGTGGTCGAGGGCAGCTCGCTCGACGCCGACTACTGGGCGCGGAACCTCCGCCAGCCGGTGCTGTTCGGTGCCGCGATCGCGAAGCTCGCCGCCGACGGCATCACCGCGTTCATCGAGCTGAGCCCTCACCCTGTCTTGCGCCCAGGGATCGAGGAGGTGCTGGAGGACGGTGGTCGCCAGGGACTCGTCGTCGGGTCGCTGCGTCGAGCCGAGCCGGAACGGCGGGCGCTCCTCACCGCGCTCGGTGCGTTGTACGCGGGCGGTGCAGCGGTCGATTGGCGGGCGGTGTTCCCGGGCAGCCTCCGTCCCGTCCAGCTGCCGACCTATCCGTGGCAGCGGGAACGGTTCTGGTACGAGCCGGCGGGGCGCGCGTCGTACGGCGGTCATCCGTTGCTCGGCCATGCCGTGCGGCCGGCGTCGGCGCCGGGCACGACGTGGTGGGAGACCACGCTCGACGGCCCCGGCACGACGTTCCTGCGCGACCACCTCGTGCGCAGCACCGCGATCATGCCCGCGACCGGCTTCGTCGGTCTGGCGCTGGCCGCCGTGGAGGCCGAGCCGGGCGAACAACGACGCAGGACGATCACCGACCTGGCGTTCGTCGAGGCGTTGCCGCTCGACCCAGGCACCTCGCTGCAGATCGTGGTGGAGCCGCATCCGACGGGCGGGCAGCGCTTCCAGGTGCATTCCGCCACCGACGACGGCGCCTGGCGGCAGCACGCGCACGGCGTCCTGCAGCCCGCGGGCACCGGGAGCGTCGAACCGGTCTCGCGCGCAGCGATCAAGGCGCGTTGTCCCGAGCATCGCGACGCGACCGGCCACGACGAGACGATGCGTGCCCGCGGCCTCGACTACGGCTCGGCGTTCCGCACCGTTGCCGAGTCCTGGACCGGCAGCGGCGAGGCGATCGGCCGCCTCGAGCGCCCCGTCGCCGCGGCAGGATCCGCCGCGGCGCGGATCAGCCTGCTGGACGGTGGCCTGCAACTCGCGCTCGCCGCGCTCCCGTCCGACACGGCCGGCCTGCTGTACCTCCCGGTCGGCATCGAGCTCCTCGACGTCGACGCGCTCGACGACGGGTCCGAGGTCTGGGCCCACGCGGTCGTTCGCGCTGACGCGGACGGCTCGTTCCGTGGCGAGGTGCACCTGTTCGACGCGGGCGGTCGGCTGCTCGCCGACATCCGTGGTCTCGTGCTGCGGCGCGCCGGCAACGAGCCCGAGGCCACCGTCGAGAGCCTGCTCTACGAGCTGCGTTGGGACGAGCAGGAGCGCGTTCCCGGCAACGCCGCCGAGGAAGCACCGGGTACCTGGATCGTCCTCGGCGGCGGGGACGTCGGCCCCGACCTCGCCACGCGACTTCGGGCCGGAGGGGATCGGTGCGTGCTCGTGGCGCCGGGGCAGGCCTACGCGCGCGTCGGCCCCGACGAGATCACGGTCGACCCTGCCGCCGC
>JAODBQ010000426.1 GCA_025464045.1 Ilumatobacteraceae bacterium | reverse complement strand
CCACGCGCGACGCGATCGACACGCTCGTCGAGACACCGGACGGGCCGATCGTGTTCGTCGACACCGCCGGCATGCGCCGGCGCAGCAGGATCGACGACTCCGCCGAGTACTACTCGCTGGTGCGTGCATTGCGCGCCATCGACGATGCGGACATCGCGCTGCTGGTCATCGACGCCACCGAGGGCGTGACGAGTCAGGATCAACGCCTCGCCGAGCGCGTCGACGCGGCCGGCTGCCCGATCGTGGTGATGCTCAACAAGTGGGAGATGATCGACGATGCCGAGCGCCGCCTGGAGGTGCAGGCGGAGCTCAACCGCAAGCTGTACTTCGTCGGCGACGCGCCGGTGCTGAAGATCTCGGCGCTCACCGGCAAGGGCGTCCACAAGCTGCGTCCGGTGCTGCAGGAGGCGATCGTCCAGTACCACCGCCGCGTGCCGACGCGAGACGTCAACCGGGTCATCGCCGACGCACAGCAGAAGCAGCCGGCGGGTGGCGGCACGCGGGTGCTCTACGCGTTGCAGGGCGCCACCGATCCGCCGACGTTCACGCTGTTCGTCAACCGGGAGCTCTCCAAGCCGTACCTGCGCTACCTCGAGCGCAGCATCCGTGAGGCGTTCGACTTCGGCGGCACGCCGCTGAAGCTCCGGGTCCGGAAGCGCACGGAGTAGCCATGCCCTGGTGCGAGGACTGCGCCAAGTACTTCGCTCCCTCGGCGATGCACGCGGACGGGACGTGTCCGACCTGCGGGCGATCGTTGGAACGCACGCAGGCGGAGTCCAACCGGCGCAAGCGTCGTGGGCATGCGTCGCCGAACGTGCCCGCGGATCCGGAGGGCTCGGTCGCCGACGGTGCGCCCGATGCCGACGCGCCGGCCGGCGAACCGATCACCGCGAAGAACCTCAACCTGCACAAGCTCGCCGCTGGCGAGGGTGGCGACGAAGACGACATGCGCGCGCCCTGGCACTTCAAGCTGCTGCTGGTGCTCCTCGCGCTGTACCTCACGTGGCGCGTGATCCAGCTGTTCGCCTGACCTCCCCGCGGGTGGCTCCGGACTGCCTCGGCGAGTCGTTGCGCGGATCAGCTGCGAAGATGGCGTGCACCGCATCACGACAGGAGCGCACGATGAGTGACGAGCTGGAACGGATCAAGGCCCTCGTCGACGAGGAGCACGCGATGCGCAACGCGGGCCCGGTCGACCCCGACCGCCTCGCGCACATCGAGGTGCTGCTCGATCAGTGCTGGGACCTCCTCCGCCAGCGCGATGCGAAGCGGGAGTTCAAGCAGGACCAGCAGGCAGCGCACGTGCGCGACGCGAGCACCGTGGAGGGATACCAGCAGTAGCGCGCGCGGCGCCGCGGCGCCCCGGCGCCCCTCAGATCGCCGGCGCGTACGGCACCGGGTAGCGGGGCAGCGCGAGCAGGTTGTCGGCGAAGTAGAAGTCTGGGCGGTCGCGGTAGTACACGGTGCCGCGTCGCATCCGGATGATCTCCTTGCCGGCGATGGCGAGCACGCCGTCGCCCTGGAGCGTGGCGAACTCGTGCGGCACGAGGTCGAGACGCAGCACCTCGGCGATCGCCTCGGTGAGATCAGCCGGGAACCCGCCGGCCTCGTACGCGACCTGCTCGTCGTCGACGAGCATCGAGATGTGGGCGTTCACGGCGTCGTCGACCTCCGGCGGCGTGGGCTCACGGCCGAGCTCGGTGCGCAGCCGCTCCGTCTGCTCCTGCGCGAGGTTGACGCCCTGGTCCGCGCTGATCCTGGCAGCGGCGCGCGTGCGGAACTCGTCGATGAGCGCGTCGTGGAGCTCGTCGCGCTCGCGCTTGGTGAGCACGAGCAGCTGACGGATCGTGTGGTTCTCGAGGTGGATCCGCTCCGGGACGCACAGGATCGGCGCGATCAGCCGGCGGGTGTCGATGCGGTCGTGCACCTGGTCGAGGTTCAGCGCAACGAGGTTCGTCTCGCCGCGGATGTCCGTGGTCGGGTCGACGGCGACGAACGGCAGACGATCGGTACCGGGAGCGATCGCGGTCAGCTCGGCGGCGATCGCGGCGAGATCGCGGACGCGGTAGCGCAGGCCACACACCGCACCAGTGATGTCGCGCTCCTCGTCGCGGATGACCGCGTGGGTCACCGGCGCCGGTGTCTTGTCGAGCACGGCCGCGCCGTCGAACGCGAGGCCGAGCGCGTTGATGTCGAAGCGGTCCAGGGCGCCCACCACCTGGTGCTGCGTGACGTACAGCGGATCCCACCGGCGCGTCGCCACGGTCACCCGGTGCGGCAGCGCGTCCAGGAACGACGCGTCGGCGAGCTGGTCGAGGCGATCGGCGACGGCCGCCGAGGCGACGGCGTCGACGATCAGGTCGGCACCGAGCAGCAGCAGGAACAGCGTCGCGCCGACCCCGGGTCCGGCCAGGACGGTGCCGATGACGATCACGAGCACCGCGAGGAGCGAACCGAGCAGGTCGACGTCGACGGACGACTCGACGTCCCACGTGAGCAGACCGTTGGCGTCGATGACCGGGCGCAGCTTGATGTAGAGGTGGAAGCTCGGATCGGGGAGGAGGTCGATCGAGTACTCGCCGGCGATGTCGATCACCAGCCGACCCGTGGTGCCGACACCGTTCGGGCCAGGCTCGGGCCCGATGGTGACGGACGTGAGCGTGCCGATCTCCTTGCTGGTCGGATCGCCGGGGACCTCGCGCAACGGGTGGCGGAACGTTCCGCTACCGACAGGATCCTCCTCGGCCATGCGCGCGGAGAAGTCGTCGCCGAGTCTGGCGAACAGGCTCGCCGGCGTGGCGAACGCGACGTCGCGTCCGCTCTCGAGGAAGTTGACGGCGGCGGCAACGTCGCCCCGGTCGGGCACGAACGCGGTTGCCTCGGCGCCGAGCTTCAGCGCCAGGTTGATGTAGACGCCGAACGCCGGCTGATGCTGTGCGTCGCCGTCGTGGCTGCGCAGCACGGCGCGCTGGACGGCCTGCCCATCGGCCACGCCGAACGCGACGGTGCGGTCGAGCTGCGCCTTGATCTGGGCCGTGACCTGATCGAGCGGGAGACCGGCGAACGCAAGTGCGAGCTGGGTGAGCGGATCGAGCTTGACGAGCGAGATGCTCAGCCGGTGATTGCTCTCGAAGCCACGCTCGTCGACGTCGGCCGTCAACCCGATGGCGAGCATCAGCCCGATCGTCACGTCGTCGCGCCGTTGGCCGCTGAGGTTGTCGACGATGTCGGTGACGACGGACAGCTGGAGGTTCGCACCGTCAGGATCGCCGAGGACCAGCTCCGTCGCGAACGACCCGTCCACCGCGCGCGGCAGCACGGCCGTGGGTTCCGGGGCGTACAGACGCCGGTAGTCGGTCGGGGGGTGGATCGTGATGTGCGCGTCGAGTCCGGCGTTGGCATCGACGACGTCGAGCTCGAGCGGCAGCTGCCCGGCTTCGACCTGCGCCAGCAGCGCGTAGCTGAGGTAGCGCGCGGACAGGAGGACCTCGATGTCGAAGCCCGATTGCACCAATGACTGATCGATCATGAAGTGTCAGATGCCTTCGACCCCTGCCCGAACGGGCACATCGTTGGTCGAGGCAGCCTCGCCGGCGCGATCGGCGCGATCGGCGCGATCGGCGCGATCGGCGCGTCAGGCGCCGCGACGCCAGCCCGCTGCGGTGAACGTGACGGTACGACGTGCCCGGTCGACGGACTCGACCTCCCGCCCGGCGTTGAGCCATGCCTTGGCCTGGACGTGGCCGTTGCCGAGCGTCTCGTTCGCCCACCACCCGTGTTGCCTGGCGGCGGCGACCGGAAGTGGACCGACGAGCTGCTCGATCTCGTCGAACGTCAACTCGACCCGGCCGTCGGGAGCGCGGCAGAGGTGCCGGAACAACGGGTCGTACTTGGCCACCTGCACACGATGCCACCGCAGCGGCGCCGACGGTCATCTGTTTCCTGCCTCGTCCGCTGCTCGGCCGCGAGGCGGTGGCATGGTGACAGCGTTGTCGCGGGACGACGGGTGGGGCTACCCTCTCGCCGCCGATCGGTTTTCTGGACAGGTCGGCTGGTTGCCAGCAAGCGTCGACGCACCTCAGCCTCCAGCAGGGTGCCAACGACGGGTGATCAGCGCTGTCCAGCCACCGCGACGCAGGTCGAAGACCCCGGTTGAGCAGGGGTTCCGCAGTAGCGGGCTGTAGCGCAGCTTGGTTAGCGCACTTGTCTGGGGGACAAGGGGTCGCAGGTTCAAATCCTGTCAGCCCGACCACACGTCCCACCTGCTCACAGCGGGTGGGACGTTCTCGCTTTCCGGCGGCGACAACCTCCAGGGCGGCGCGACACGGTCAACGACGTCGGCAACCGCATCGACGCGCTCGCCGAGCGCATTCACCGGCTCGAGGTGGCGGTAGACCGTCTGCAAGGGTCGGAGGCATGAACCCGGACGACTTGGGCCGACCGAACCGCCCCGGTCGTCCTCAGCGCCAGGTCATCTTCTACGCCCGCCCGGAATGACGGCGGAATGACAGTCGGATCGAAGAA
>JAODBQ010000347.1 GCA_025464045.1 Ilumatobacteraceae bacterium | reverse complement strand
ACACGCGGCACGGAACGTCTCGAACACGGCGGCGACATCAGCGACGCTGCCGTTGCCGGGGAAGAAGCCGTCGCCGAGCCGAGCGGCGCGGCGTGCCGCAGCCGGGCTGTGGCCGCCGACGACGATCGGCACCGTGCCGTTGGCGGGGAACGGACGGCTGATGCAGTCGTCGAAGGACGTGTAGGTGTTGTGCACGGATGCCTTGCTCTGCGTCCACAGCGCGCGCAGCGCCTCGACGTAGTCGTCGAGGCGACGCCCGCGGTCGGCGAACGGGACGCCGAGGGCGTTGAACTCCTCCTCCAACCAGCCGACCCCGACCCCGAGCGTCACTCGCCCACCGCTGAGCGCATCGAGCGTGGCGACCTCCTTGGCGAGGATCAGCGGGTTGCGCTGGGGCACGATCAACACGCCGGTCGCGAGGCGGATCCGCGCGGTTGCGGAGGCGACGAACGCCAGCCAGATCAACGGGTCGGGGAGATCGAACTCCTCTGCCCCGCCGGCCATCTTGCCGCTCTTGTCGTAGGGGTACGCCGACTGGTAGCCGCTCGGCACGACGACGTGCTCGACGGTCCACAGCGACTCGAACCCGAGTCGATCGGCGCGGGTCGCGAGGTCGAGCGCGCCGGCACCCGACTTGCCGATGCCGGTGTTGGTGAACATCAAACCGAACTTCATCGGCGCACGGTAGGCGAACACCTCGTGCACACCGGGTACCGATCGCTCCGGACGTGCAGATGCCGCGGACGGCCGTGCGGGGCTCAGCGATCGCTGAGCGAACCACTCCCCTGCCATGCCGCCTCGGCCCGATCGAGCCGATCGGTGACAGCGGTGCGCAGCCGGTCGGCGACGCCGGCCACCAGCAGGTTGAACAGCGCCAGCGTGCCGACGTGGCTGTCGAACGGTCCACCACCGGCCGCGGCGACGACCAACGTGCGATCGGCCACCGCCGCGAGCGGCGAGAGCAGGCTGTCGGTGACCGCCACCGCCCACACGCCCACCCGGCGCGCTTCACGCGCGGCGTCGATCACCCAGCGGTCGTAGCGGCGCAGGTCGAGCATCAGCACCACGTCCGCCGGTTCGAGCAGCGCCACCTGCCGGCGCACGGCCACGTCGTTGCCACCGATCCGCAACACCCGGTCGCGCAGCGCGGACAGGTCGGCGACGAGCTGCGCGGCCACGCCCTGGGATGCGTCGCCGGAGAGGACGAACACGCGTCGTCCGACGTCGGCGAGGTGGCTGACCACGTCGCTCAGCGCCCCGCCGTCGAGCGAGCTCAGCGTCGCGCGCACGTTGTCCAGCTCCAGCGAGAGGTGGTTGGCGATCGCATCGGTGGCCGCAGGCTCACGGATCCGCTCGGCGGCGGGGCGGAGCTGGCGGGCGAGGTCGTGCTGCACCGACGCCTGGAGCGCGGTGAACCCGTCGAAGCCGAGCTTGGTCGCCAGACGCACGACCGTCGCCGCCCCACTCCCCGACTGCTCGGCCAGATCCGCCACGGTGCCGAACGCGACGAGCTGCGGGTGCTCGAGCACCACCTCGGCGACGCGCCGTTCCGCTGGGGTCAACGACGCACTGGCCTGGCCGATTCGGTCCGCCGCTTCCACGGGCGGCGAGTGTACGTCACCCGGCCGAACGACGTTGGCGGCACAGCGGTTGGACGGCACAGGGTTGATGTCACAGACGTTGATGACACAGACGTTCCGTACGTGTGTATGATCGGAACTGTTGTTCCATCGACGATCGTGGCCGATGTCGCGGCCGGAGGAGGCGTGATGTCGCAGACGATGATGACGAAGGCGTCGTCAGCGCACGCGTCGTCAGCGCAGGCGTCGCCGATCCGCATCCACGCCGCGCCGGTGCAGATCCGCTCGTCGCGATGGCACGAGCTCCCCCATGCCGACGCGGCCGTCGGATCGGAGCAGTTCGTGAGCGCCGCCGGCCACGCCGGAGCGCTGCTGCCGGGGGACGTGCAGGACGCGCTCGTCGGCCTCACCGACGAGGCACCCCGCGCCGGCGCGCTGCTGCTGCGTGGCCTGCCCGTCGGCGACCTGCCGGCCACGCCGGCGCGGCCCGGCACCGTCACCAAGCCGGACACGATCAGCGAGCTGGTGCTGCTCACGGTCGCCCGTCGCCTCGGTGAGCCGGTCGGCTACGAGCCGGAGCACCGTGGCGACCTCATCCAGAACATCGTTCCCACCCGGAGCGCGGCGGGCCGCCAGACCTCCACGTCGTCGAAGGTCGAGCTGATGTTCCACACGGAGGCGGCGTTCCACCCCTACCGCCCGCGGTACCTGCTGCTGCTGTGCCTGCGCGGCGATCCGTTGGCCGAGACCACGCTGGCGTCGATCCACGAGGTCCTCCCGCTGCTGACCGCGGACGTGATCGAGACCCTGTTCGAGGAGCGCTTCCGCACCGCCGTCGACGAGAGCTACCTGCACGGTCGCGGCAACGTGCTCGGACCGCCGATGGCCGTGCTCACCGGCCGACGCGATCGCCCGTCGATGGTGTTCGACGCCGACCTGATGGTCGGCACCGACCCCGCCGCCGACGCCGCGATCCGGGCGCTGTCGCACGCCGTCGCCGAGCACCACACCGCGGTCGTCCTCGAACCCGGCGACCTGCTCGTGGTCGACAACACCGTCGCCGTCCACGGCCGCTCGCCGTTCACACCGCGCTTCGACGGCACCGACCGTTGGTTGCAGCGGACGTTCGTCGTCAGCGATCTCGCGGCGAGCGCCGCGGATCGGCGCGGTCGAGTCATCACCACCCGCTTCGGCGGCTGATTCGCGGCGCGCGCTTCCCCGGCGAGCCGCCCGTGAGCCCGAGCCAGATCGTCGTGGTCCGAGTCGGACGAGCGGGCCCGAGTCGGTGGGCGTGGTTCCCTCGGTCCGGCGACTCGGGCCGCACGCAGCGACT
>JAODBQ010000336.1 GCA_025464045.1 Ilumatobacteraceae bacterium | reverse complement strand
TCTATCCGGAGGAGGTCGAGGAGGCCCTCAAGCTCCATCCGGCCGTCGCCGACGCAGCCGTGGTCGGTGTTCCCGACGATCGCTTCGGCGAGGCGGTCACGGCGCTCGTCGAGGCGCACACCGGCATCGCCGTGGACGAGGCTGTGCTCATCGCCCACGTCCGCACGACGCTCGCCGCGTACAAGTCGCCGAAGCGCATCCTGCCGGTCCCGACGATCGGCCGCGCTGCGAACGGCAAGCTCGACTACACCCGGCTGCGCGCCCACGCGCTGCGTGAGCTCGGCCTCGACTGATTCGGGACGCGCGCCGGCCTGGGAGGAACCGAGCACGAGTCGGTAGCTTCGTCGTGCGATCCGGTGGCCATTCGCGGCCGCCCTCTGCGCTTCGGAGGCATCATCGTCATGGCTGATCTCGGGTTCGACGGCAAGGTCGTCATCATCACCGGCGCCGGCGGTGGGCTCGGCCGGCAGCATGCACTGCTGCTCGCCAAGCGCGGCGCGCTCGTGGTGATCAACGACCTCGGCGGCGCCATCGACGGTACCGGCAGTGACAAGGGAGCGGCGGAGAGGGTCGTCGAGGAGATCAAGGCCGCTGGCGGCGAGGCCGTGGCCGACACGAGCTCGGTGGCCACCCCCGAGGGCGGCGCGGCAATCGTCAAGACCGCCGTCGACGCGTTCGGCAAGGTCGACGTGGTGATCAACAACGCCGGCATCCTGCGCGACAAGTCCTTCACCGGGATGACCCCCGAGCTGTTGAACCCGGTGCTGGACGTGCACCTCAAGGGCGCGTTCCACGTCACCCAGCCGGCGTTCCTGCTGATGAAGGAGCAGGGCTACGGACGGATCGTCTCGACCTCGTCGGCGGCCGGCGTGTTCGGCAACTTCGGCCAGACCAACTACGGCGCGGCGAAGATGGGCCTCGTCGGGATGACCCGCGTGCTCGCCATCGAGGGCGCGAAGTACAACATCAAGGCCAACGCGATCGCCCCGCTCGCGCTCACCCGGATGACCGAGACGATCATGGGCGACAAGCTGCGTGACAAGCTCGTCCCGGAGAAGGTCTCACCGCTCGTCGCCTTCCTCGCCCACGAGGAGTGCCCGGTCAGCGGGCAGACGTTCTCCGTCGGCGGGGGTCGCGTGGCGCACGTGTTCATCGCCGAGACGCAGGGCTTCTTCGACGCGGACCTCACCGTCGAGGACGTGCGCGACCAGTGGGCCACGATCACCGATCAAGCCGGCTACGGCGTACCGAACAACCTCGCCGAAGAGACGGCGATGTTCCTCCCCCACCTGCGCTGAGCGCGCCGCGTCCGCTCGGGCGGCTCTGCCAGGCTCACACGATCGATCGCGCTGGGCGTGGTTCGTTGCCGCTGCAACGAACCGCGCCCCGTCGCCCGCCGCGGATGGCGGAGCACGTCACCGGGTAGGTTCCCCATCAATGAGCGAGCGCAGCGAACGAATCGTCAAGCGGGTCGCCTCGGCGCGCAGTGCCGAACTGGTGATCCGCACACCGTCGCGGGCGGTCGCAGATGAGTGATGGCAGCGTCGAGGAGTTCCAGGCAGGTGCGCGGGAGTGGCTCGCCGCGAACAAGGCACACGCACCGCGCGACTACGGCGCGATCTGCCCACCGCACCTCGTCTCGGCTGGCGTGGCCTGGCAGCGCCGGGTCAACGAGGCCGGGTACGCAGGCATCCACTGGCCGACGGAGTTCGGCGGTCGCGGGCTGACGGTGCAGCACAACGCGGCATGGCAGTACGAGTGCGCGCTCGCCGCTGTCCCGGCGGTGCTGAACATGGTCGGACTGGTCCTCGCCGGAGGGGCCCTGCTGAAGTTCGGCACGCCCGAGCAGCAGGCGACCCACCTCCGTCAGACCCTGAAGGCCAACCACGTCTGGTGCCAGCTGTTCAGCGAGCCCGGCGCCGGCAGTGATCTCGGCGGCCTGACGACGAAGGCCGAGCGCGACGGTGACCGGTTCATCGTCAACGGCCAGAAGGTGTGGTGCAGCGGCGGGCGCTACAGCAACTGGGGCATCCTCATGGCACGCACGAACCCGGACGTCCCCAAGCACGAGGGCATCTCGTTCTTCGCGTTCCCGATGAACCTGCCGGGGGTCGAGATCCGGCCCCTCAAGCAGATGACCGGTGAAGCCGAGTTCGACGAGGTGTTCTTCTCCGACGTCCAGCTCCCCGCCGAGAACCTGCTCGGACCGCTCCACGGCGGTTGGAACGTCGGCATGGCGGTGCTGACGAGCGAGCGCGGGCACGGCAGCGCCAGCGTCGTCGGCCTCGAGCGTCGCCTCACCGCGATGTCCGACATCGGCGCCGGCCGCACGCTCGGAGCCGTCGAGCGCCAGCAGCTCGCTGCCTTGATCGCCCGCGGCAGCTCGTACAAGTCGATGGCGCAGCGTCAGGGTCCGATCGCGTCGACGGCAGCGTCGCTGCTCAAGCTGGGCCTCTCCGAGATGATGTTCGAGGCGGCGATGCTGCGCGGCGACCTCGCCGGCCTGGGAGGCATCCTCGACGGTCCGGATGCGTCCGGCATGCTGGCCGCGCCCGCCGGTCGCATCGCCGGCGGGACGAGCCAGGTGCAGCGCAACATCATCGGCGAGCGACTGCTCGGCCTGCCGCGTGAACCGCGGCCGGCGACGTGAGCCGTCGAGCGACCGCGCGAACTGGGAGGACACGGCCATGATGGAGACGCCCGACGACTCGAAGTGGAAGCGCAGCCCCGGCGAGCACGGTGTCGAACCCAGTCGCAGCGGCCCGAAGGTCTCGCTGATCGCGTTCGTCGTGGTGATCGTCCTCGCGGTGATCTTCTTCTTCCAGAACAGCGAGCAGACCACGGTCACGTTCCTGTTCTTCGACGAGCAGACGGCGGTGCGGTCCGCGA
>JAODBQ010000328.1 GCA_025464045.1 Ilumatobacteraceae bacterium | reverse complement strand
CCGACAGTGACCGGGATCACGACCTTTGCCGCGACATGCAACCGCTCCCCGGTGCCGACCGCATCGGTGACATCGACGCGAACTGTGATGCGCTGCGCGACTTTGCCGTCCACCGCTCAGCTCAGATCGTCGCGTTGGCAGCGACCGGGAGGCCGAGGAGGTTGTTGGCCCAACCGAGATAGACCGGGTCGGCCACGTTGACGGCGTGGTGCATCGCCGCGTGCGCATCGCGCCAGAAGCGTTGGAAGGGCTGATCGAGCCGTAGCGATCCGCCGCCAGCGCGGTAGAAGAGCTGATCCACGGCCTCGACCGCTCTCCGCGAGGCGCGCACCTGGTTACGCCGGACATCGGCCCGCAGATCCATCGTGATCGACGCCCCAGCATCGACGACATCAAACATCCGCCTCATGTCGTTGGTGAACTGCACATGGCTGGCATCGATGTCGGCGGCGGCTGCACCGATGGACGACATCGCGATCGGATCATCGATCGAACGCGCCCCGGTGGCGCCAACCCGCTCGCGCATGTAGGCGATCGCCGACGCAAGCGCCCCTTCGCAGATGCCGATCACCGAGGCGACGATCGCGCCGCAGAAGATCTCCAGGAACGGCATCCGGTAGATCGGTTCGTTGCGGCCCATATCGGACGCCAACTGACCGGTCACCAGCTTGGCGGGATCCACGGTCCGGTAGTCGGGGATGAATGCCTCTCGGACGACGACGTCCTTGCTGCCCGAGCCCTTCAGCCCGATCACGTTCCACGAATCGGGCACGATCTCGTAGTCCGCGCGTGGCAACAGGAAGTGCCGTGGTGAGGGTGGTGCACCAGTGGCGTCGACGATCAGACCACCGAGAAACGCCCATTCGCAATGGTCGGTGCCGGTCGAGAACGGCCAGCGGCCACTCATGACGTAGCCGCCGTCGACAGGACGCGCTCGACCGAACGGCGCGTACGGCGACGCGACCCAGCGGTCGGGGTCGTCGCCCCAGATCTCGTCCTGTACTCGCGGGTCGGTGAGCGCCAGCTCCCACGGGTGGACGCCGACGATGCCGCAGACCCAGCCGGTGGAGCCGCACGAGCGACTGGCGGTGATCACGGTCTCGTAGAAGTCGGCCGGCGCGGCTTCCATGCCGCCGTGATTGCACGGCTGCATCATCCGGATCACCCCGATTCTCTTCAACTCGGCGACGGTGGCGTGGGGGACCCGTCCGAGCTCCTCGGCCTCGAACGCATGCTCCGTCAGATGGTCGGCGAGCTGCGCAACGGCTTCCGTGACCGCGTGCACGGTGGCGCTCAGCCGCCGCTGCGGCTGTGGCCCCAGTAGCTCGGCACGTCGTAACGCGCAGGGGTCCAGGTTGCGTCGTCGATGAGCACGCCGGCGGTTCCGTACTCCAGCGCGAAGCCCGACGGTGTCTGTGAGTAGAACGACAACATCTCGTCGTTGCTGTGCTTGCCGAAGCTCGACGTCAGCACGGCCTTGCCGCCGAGCACACAGTCGTAGGCGCGGCCGACCGAGTCCAGTTCTTCGACCTCGAACATGATGTGGTTGATGCCTCGTGCGGGGGGAGGCGCAGCGGCGTAGGCGAACGAGTGGTGGCGCGGGTTGCAGTGGGTGAACGTACCCGTGAACCCGGGAGCGAAGTCGATGTAGTCGCTCAGCCGGAATCCGAGCAGATCGAGGTACAGGTGCCGGAACGCTTCCTCGTCGGCCACGAGTTGGAACACATGACCGAGACCATTGGTGCCTGTGCTGAAGCGAGCGCCCGTCGGTGAGACGAAGCGGTTCTTGTCCTTCTTCAAGCCGTAGAACAGCTCAACGACCTGACCGTCCGGGTCGGAGAACCGGACCAGCCCGGATACCTGCCGGTCCTGCGCCGCTTCGACCCCCTCGCGGGTGACCGCGATGCCGTCGGCCTCCAACGTGCCGGCGAGGGCCTCGAGGTCCGCAGCGGAGCTGACCTCCCAGCCCACGGCTTGGAACCCGTTGACCTCGCTCTTGCGGACGTCGAGTCGGTACGACTTGTCGTCCATGCGCAGCAGGAGGCGGTCAGGCCCGAGCTCCACACCCTGCAGCCCGAAGACGTCACATGCGTACTCCCGCCATGCCTCGACATCAGTCGTGTTGACGATCAAGTAACCCAACCCAACCACTGTTGACACGTTGTCCCCCTTGTCCTTGGTCTGTGGCGTCGTTTCGCGCAAGCTCCGCGAGCCGCACCGGCTGTGGCGAGTATGCCTCGGCAGCACTCTCGCCTGCGACCGATCCGTGCCGAGTGCCGGAACGCAGTGCTCTATCTCGGCCCGTTCCACCCTCTGGCACACCACCCGAGATCCCGTCGGGGGAGACGTCTTACAATGGCGGCGGCTTGTCCAGACCACTTCACCAACGAATTCCTGCAGGGGGAACATGCCGGTTCCATCGGAACGAACGCAAGCCGAGCTTCATGCTCAGGTTGAGTCATGGTTGGCCGAGCAACTGCCACACGTCACCGAGGTGACCTTGTCGGAGATGCGGCCCACCAACGGCGGCCTGTCCAGTGAGATGTACTTCTGCGGGGTGACGTGGACCGAACCGGACGGCAAGACCGGCGGCAAGAAGCTCGTCATGCGCGTCCGCCCCGACTTCCATCAGGTGATCCCGGACCCAGATGCGATCTTCCAGTACAACCTGATGAAGAGACTGGGCGAGCGCTCCGCTGTGCCGGTCCCGGCGATGTGGCTCGCTGAGCCCGAGGGCTCGGTGATCGGCTCGCCGTTCTTCTTCATGGAGCAGTGCGACGGAACGGTGCTGATGCCCGCCCATCCGTCGCCCGCCGACCCCGCAGACGCGGAGGTCCAGCCATGGGATGCCGCGACGTTGTCGAAGATCTACGACAACGCGCTCGAAGTGCTCGCGACGTTGCACAAGGTCGATGTCGGCGATGGGTTCGACTTCGTCGGCTGGCCGGGGGAGACCGCACTCGACGGAACGCTCGCCCAGACCGAGCGCTGGTACGACTGGGCCGGCCACGGCCGTGCGCTCGGCGTGATCGACGTCGCCCGTCAATGGGTCTTCGACCACAAACCGGCCAG
>JAODBQ010000320.1 GCA_025464045.1 Ilumatobacteraceae bacterium | reverse complement strand
CGGCAGGTACACGACCCGACGCCCGATGAACAGCGACGACACCGCGGCGGAGATCCCGGCGATGTGGTACGGCGGCACGCTCACGAGCGCCGCCTCCTCCTCGCCGGCCGAGGCGAACTCCAGCGTCGAGAGCACGTACGAGCTGAGGTGGTTGTGGCGCAGTACGGCGGCCTTCGGCTCGCCGGTGGTGCCCGACGTGAACAGGAGCACGCCGAGGGCGTCGCTGTCGGGGATGATCAGCAGCTCCTCGTCGACGGGCTCGCCTGCCACCTTCGCGACCTCGGCGGTCGTCAGGATCTCGAGCCCGGGCACGCTGACGATGCGGCCGACCATGTCCTCGTCGACCACGGCGATGCCGGGCGCGGCGCGCTCGGCGACCCGTTGCAGCTCAGCATCGGTGAGCCGGTAGTTGAGCGGCGTGAAGGCGGTGCCGGCGAGCGCAGCTCCGAAGAGGGTGCGCGGGACGGCGAGGGAGTTCGTGCCGAGGAAGATCGTGCGCTCGCCCCCGCCCTCGCGCAGCCGGTGGGCCAGCGCGGTGGCCTCGTCGCGCAGCTGCGCGTACGTCAGCGTGCCGCTGGCGTCGGTGAACGCCGGACGGTCGCCGAGCGCGTCCGCCGTCATGTCGAGCAGGATCGAGAGGTGCATGACGGGTCCCGCCCTCAGTCCGAGGAGGGCAGCGGCTTGGCGCCCTTCTCGGCCAGTGGCGTGTCACCCACGGACAGCGAGCCGGAACCCGCCTTCGTCGCGAGCACCTCCAGCGCACCCTCCTCGTCGATGTAGCGCTTGCCGATCTGCGTCCCCCCGCTGAACTCCGGGAGGATCGGCGATTCGGTGGTGTCGCCGAACGCCGTGACGGGTGCCCCGCCACAACGCAGGTCGACATCGCCCTTCGGGGCGCGCACCACCATCAACTCACTCGTGCATGCCGTGCTCTTGAGGCGCAGGCCAGGCTTCAGTTCCATCGGGTCCCCCTGAACGGATGGGCCGCTCGTTCGCGTGCCGGTCGACCCCAACCTTGCCACGACGAGTACCGAGATCATGCAATCGCGTTGCGCGGCGCGAGTCAACGGGCCATTCGCGGTTCTACTCGAGCGTGGTCACCCCTGGCGGAGGTGGGCCGGCCTGAACGGCGACGCCCGCCGTGAGCAGGCCGGCAATCGCCGCCTCGTCGAGGCCCGCAGACCGGAGCACCTCGGCGGAGTGCTCGCCGAGGCGCGGCGCAGCACGCGTCGGCGGGGGAGTGGATCGGCTGAACCGGGCGTGTTCGCCCGTGGTCACGAACCGTTCGAACCCGGGCGCCGGATACGGACGGAACAGCCCGAACGCGGTCAGCTCCGGATCGACGGCCACCTCGCGCAACCCGCGTGCGGGCGCGGCGGCGAGCCGGGCCGCGCCGAGCCGCTGCAGGGCGTCCGCGGTGGACAGGTCCGCGAACAGCCCGGCCAGCCTCGCGACGGATGCGTCGTCGTCGCCGCCCTCGCCGTCGCCGTCGATCGGCGTCGCCTGCCGGGGCGCAGCGCCCAGTGCCGCAGTGATCTCGTCCTCGTGCGCCGTGCTGGCCAGGAAGATCCATCCGTCCGCGACCGCGTAGAAGCGGTGGGCCGGCGACTGGCCGGGATGGTCGCGGCCGCCGACGCGAGGCGGGGTCCGGCCGTCGAAGCGGACCACGTCGGACGCCTGGATCGTCGTCGCCATCGCCGCGAGCGAGGTCGACACGCGTTGGCCGACGCCGTCGCGATCACGGGCGAGCAGGGCCGTGACCACGCCGAACGCGATCGTGGTCGCTGCCGCGACGTCGTTGCTCGGGACCGAGATCATCACCGGCTCGTCGTCGCCGCCCTGCGACGAGACCATCCCGCTCATCGTCTGCAGGATCGGATCGAAGCCGGGCGCGTCACCGAGCGGGCCGCCGTCGCCGAAGCCGGTGATCGAGGCGCTGATGATGCCCGGGTTCACCTGGCGCAGGTCGTCGTGCGTGATCCGCAGCCGCTCGAGCACACCGGACCGGTAGTTGTCGATGACGACGTCGGACGTCTCCACGACGCGGAGGAACGCCGCGCGCCCGGCCTCGTCGCGGATGTCCAGGACGAGACCGCGTTGGCCCTTGTTGTACTGCGCGAACCCGCCGCCGCGGTAGCTGTCGCCGGCCGGGGGCTCGACCTTGATCACGTCAGCGCCGAGCTCCGCGAGCAGCATGCCCGCGAGCGGCCCGGCCAGGACGGCGCCGAGATCGAGCACGCGCACGCCGGCGAGCGGTCCGCCCATCGACGTCGCACCATCGCCCGCCGCGACACCGCCAGCAGGTCCGCCGGCGCCGCCTGCCCGGGGTTCCCAGTCGGTCGTCGCGTCGCGCCGGTCGACGTCGGGCGCGGCGGTGGTGACGGCGCCGGGCGTGCGCGACAGGCGCAGCGGGACGCCGGGCATCACCACCCGACCTCGCTGCGGATCGTCCACCTCGACGCGCATCCCGATCGCATCGAGCTGCGGATGGTCCAGCCACGCGTCGCGGCGCCCGGCGATGCTCGTCGCGCAGGCGCCGTCGAGGAGCTCGAGCCACTCGGCCGCGGGCCGTTCGGCGATCGCGTCGGCGATCTGCGGGATGGCCCACGCTGCGTTCGCCTCCTCCAGGATCGCCGGGCGGCCACGGCCACCGAGGCGCTCGTCGATCAGGATGTCCGACACCCCGAGGACCTCGAACGCCGCTCGCGTGAACGCCTCGCTGAGCGCCCCGAGGAACAGCCACTGACCGTCGGCGCAGCGGTAGAGGCGGTAGTACGGCATCGAACCGCCGCCGCCACCCACCGCCGGCCTGCTGCGGCGCGGGCTGTCCGGACCGAACGTGAGGAACGAGCCGGCGCTCACCGCGACGCTGTGCATGCCGCTGACCGTGACCACCTGACCCGCTCCCGAGCGGGCCCGCTCGCGCAGCGCCGCCGCGGCCGCTGCTGCCGCCCACATCCCGTGGATCACGAGCACGAAGTCGGCGACCGCGTCGACGGGTGGCGCCGTCCACGAACCCTGGTTCATGGCCAGGCCACTGATCGCGTGCAGCAGCGCGTTGGACTCCGCCCCGCCCGCCCAGGGTGCCGAGTCCGTGTACGGCGGCACGTGGAGGAACACGAGTCGCGGGTGGGCGGCGGTGGCCGCGGCAGGATCGAGCGGGCCCCCGCGCAGCTCCTCGATCGGCGCGTTGGCGATGCACACATCGGCGTCGGCGAGCAGGCCGCGGAGACGGTCGCGGTCGGCCGGGTCGTCCTGGTCGATCGTCACGCCGCGCTTGCCCCGGTTCCACACCACCCAGTCCGGCCGCGCCCGGGCCGGGTCACCGCTCGGGCCCTCCACCTTGACCACGTCCGCGCCGAAGTCGGCGAACAGCATCGCCGCGAGAGGACCGGCGATGCCGGTGCTGCAGTCGAGGACGCGCACGTCCGACAACGCTGGCGGGGGTTCTGGTCGGGACATCGTCGGCACCTCCGTGGAGCACGAGCAGTGGATGCAGCGATCATGTCCGTCGGATCGCGCCGGTCCCTCAGCGGGCCGGCGTGGCCCCACGTCGCGCCTGACGTCGCCGGCCGCCGCCCGCCCGCCGCCGACCTCGGGCCGGTGGCACGGCGCTCCATAGGATCCCGTCGTGTCCCCCTCGTCTCCCGCCGCCACGCCGTCTGCCACCCTGGATGCCACCCGGGATGCCACCCCGGCCGCCACCCCCGCACGCGCCGCACCGGCGGGCGGTCCGCTCGCCGGGATCCGCGTCCTCGATCTGACGTCGGTGATCATGGGACCGCTGGCCACCCAGCTGCTCGGCGACCAGGGTGCCGACGTGATCACCGTCGAACGCCAGGGCACGGCGACGTCGCGGGTGATGGGCCACGGACCGCACCCGCAGTTCTCCGGCGTCTCGCTCAACCTGCTGCGCAACAAGCGCAACGTCGTGCTCGACCTCCAGCACCCGGCGGGACGCGATCTGCTGCTGCGCCTCGCAGCCACCTGCGACGTGCTCGTGACCAACCTGCGCCCCGGTCCGCTCGCCCGGTTGCGGCTCGCCTACGCGGATGTGACCGCGGTGCGCCCGGACATCGTCTACTGCCGCGCTGCGGGGTTCCCGAGCGACAGCGACCGCGCTGCCGAGCCGGCGTACGACGACATCATCCAGGCGGCGTCCGGGCTGGCTGATGCGTCGCGACTGGTCCACGGCGAGCCGGCGTTCCTCCCGACGCTGGTGGCCGACAAGGTCACCGGGATGTTCATCGCCCAGGCGATCTGCGCCGCGCTGTTCCATCGAGAGCGCACCGGGGAGGGTCAGGAGATCGAGGTACCGATGATCGATGCCGTCAGCGCCTTCACGCTCGTCGAGCACGGCGCCGGCGCGATCGACGCCCGCAACCCGACCGCCGCGGGCTATCCGCGGATCCTCAGCGCCGCCCGCCGCCCACATCCCACCAAGGACGGCTGGGTGGCGATCCTCC
>JAODBQ010000288.1 GCA_025464045.1 Ilumatobacteraceae bacterium | reverse complement strand
GGCAGCAGCACGGCAGAGCCCCCGGCAGCGGTGAGTGTCCGTATGAACTTGCGACGATCCATGTCGTGATGTCTCCTGGTCTGGGTTGGTGTCCTGGACGGGCTGGGTCGCCGATGGCCGGGAGCGTCGAAGAAGCGGTTGCGGCGTCGGCACGCGGTCGACGCGGTGAGCCGTGGTGTGGGAGTTGCGCCGTTGCGCGGGCGGCCCGTCGGGCCGCGGTGTCACATCTCGGCGACGGCGCTGATCTCGAGCATCAGCTCGGGATGCACGAGTCGGGACACCTCGACGGTGGTGCTGGTCGGGCGGCTGGTGCCGAGCCAGGCCGTGACGGTTCCCATCAGGGCCATCAAGGCGTCGATGTCAGTGGTGTAGAGGTTCCACGCCGTGAGGTCGGCCGGGGTTGCGCCCACCTGCGACAAGGAACGGCCGATGGCGCCGAGGATGAACGCGAGCTGGGCCGCCATGTCGCCGGATCCGACGACCTCGAGGGCCCCGTCGATGTTCTTCAGCGCGGCCGTGCCGGCGATGTAGACGGTCGATCCGGAGACGACCGTCTGCGAGAATCCGAACGCCTCGAACGTCTCGTCGCCGATGTAGTCCGCGGTCATGTTCTTGTACGTCAACATCAGAGATCTCCTGCTCGTTCATCCAATCGGAAATGGGGCGCGACGTGGTCGCTCAACTGTTGACCTCGTGGGATTCGTAGAACGATGTCGCTCCTTCGGTGACGCGGTCCATCGCGCTCAGCGTCAACCCGTCCAGTCGTTCACCCGTGATCACTGACATCGGATCCGCGAAGTCGCCGACATATCCCAAGGCAAAACAGCCTTGCCGATATCCCATGACCCTCAACAGGTCCTCGTCCAACGTGCGGGCAACCTCCAGCGGGGTCGAGAGGTACTGGTTCTCCTCTTGACGGACCCACCCGACGGCATAGGTGATGTTGATGCCCTGGCGCACCGTGTTGCTGCGGTTCGGGCCGCCGCCGTGGTAGATCTTGCCCGAGTAGAACAGGCAGCTCCCCCGCTTCATCTCCACCGGCTCGGTGCCGTCGATGTCGATGACGGCCCCATCGGGAAGCAGCTGAGAGCCCGGCGCGACACGGGTGGCGCCGTTCTCCTCGAAGAAGTCCGTCATCGCCCAGATCGTGTTGAACTGGACCTCGTAGTCCGGTGGGAATGGGAAGAAGTCCCACGCCAGCTGGTCGCGGTGGATGGGCTGCACGGTCTCACCCGGCAGGATCGAGATCACCTGCGTCAGGTGCAGCTGGAACGCGGTGGCATGGTCGAGGAACGACTCGGCGGCGCCGATCACGAGCGGGTGCATCACCAGCTCGCGCGACGCCGGCGAACGATGGATCAGCGATCCGGTGCGACGCGTCTTCTTGCCGACGAAGTTGTCCAGCCCCTCGGGAGTGGAATCGATGTACGGCTCGAGCTCGGCCGCGACGCGATCCATCACCTCGTTGTCGACGAGGTTGTCGACGATTGCATATCCGTCTGCTCGAATCGCCCAGACCAACTCGTCTCGGCTCACGTCCGATGGCAAGTGCTTCAGTGGCACGATCATCCCCGCTCTCGGTCGATGCAGATGGACGATCCATCTGCCGGTGTTCGTGTGTCGAGAGCATCGTCAGCGATATCTTCATCCAGGTCAAGGAATGCAATCGCTCTTCACCGGACGGATACAGACCATTCGATCGAACGGATCGTGTCCGCCGCGTGCCGTACGTCCTGCGTCGGCCGGTCCAGGGATCAGCCGGAGGCGATCAGCGGGTGCGCTGGTCGGCGCCGAGGTGCTCGAGGTCGCTGAGGCGGATCAAGCTGAAGGTGTGGCCGTCGCCGAGCTCCATCGACTCGAGCCGGGTGATCGAGGCGTGGCCGGTGACGAACCGGTCCCACTCCCACGGCACCGGATCGAGCCCGAGGAGCAGGGACAGCAGCACACCGTTGACACCCGCGTGGGCGACGACGGCGAGGCGGGTCTCCGGGCGGTCGATGTGCCACACCGGCAAGATCTGCTCGGACCGGTACATGCCCCGCGCGGCGAGGAACTGGGTGGCGCCGGCGCGCACCCGCTCGACGAACTCGCGGGACGGCTCACCCCCCTCGACGCCGCGCCAGCGCTCCTCGGCCGGCCGCGACCGCTCCTCCGCGTAGGCCTTGGCCGCGAGCTCGGAGGGCGTACCGTGCCAGTCCGGTTCACGGATCTCGTGCAGCCAGGGTTCGATGACCTCCTCGCGTCCGTGATGGCGCAGCAGCGGTGCCGCTGTCAGGCGCGCCCGTTGCAGCGGCGACACGATCAGGTCGTCGAACGACTCGGCGGCGAGCACCGCCCCGGTCTGTTCGGCCTGTGCGGTGCCGAGCTCGGTGAGCGGCGGATCGACGACGTTCAGCCCGTCGCGGATCCACTCCGGTTGTCCGTGACGGACGAGGACGATCTCCATGGCGGGGCCGATCGTAGGCCGGGCCGCCGTCGGTGCGTCCGCCTTTCGCCCCGACGTGACGGACGCCGCCGTCGGCCGCCACACGGGTAGCGTCTGCCCTTCGTGAGCGACGCCGGCACACCAGGGTGGTACCCCGACCCGTACCGGCGCTACGAACTGCGCTACTTCAACGGGCAGCGCTGGACGGGCGATGTCTCCGTGCAGGGCCGCAGGATGATCGATCCGGTCAACGGGGGTCAGGCGGCACCGACCGCGACTGGTGTGGGCCGGTCGACGTGGCCCGGCACCGGAGCGGTCCGGGGGCCTGCTGGCCAGCAGTGGCAGCCCGGAGGAGCGCCCCGCCCGCAGTGGAGCGCGGGTCCGGGCCCGACCGGCACCCGGGCGTCGGGCCCGAAGCGCGGCATGGCGATCACCGCGTTCATCGTCGCCGTCGCCTCGGCGGCGATCGGCTGGTTCCCGTTCGCGTTCACGATCGCCGGCGCCGGCGTGGTCGTCGCCGTCGTGTTCGGGATCATCGGCCTGCGCCGGGCCAAGCAGCAGGGCGGCGCCGGCCGCGGGTTCGCCGTCGCCGCGCTGGTGATCAGCCCGGTCGCGCTGGCCGTCTGTGTGGGCGGGTTCTTCTTCACCCGGTTCGTCGTGCGCGAGATCAACCGCTACGACGACCCCGGCGACTACGCGCTGACCAAGGACTCCTGCACCGCCGAGGGCACGCTGGTGACGTTCTCGGGCACGATCCGCAACGACGGCTCGGACACCCGCTCCTACGAGCTCTCCGTCTCCTACGGCAGCAACGGCCGCCAGCTCGGGACGGACTTCGTCGACGTCAACGACGTCCACCCTGGCGAGACCGCGGACTGGAGCGACACCCAGCGGGTCAGCTCCGCGGACGGCATCGCCTGTGACGTCACCGGCGTCCACGGTCCCCCGCCGTTCGGCATCCGTCCGACCTAACCAGACGGGCGCGGCACGTGCCACCGGCGGCCCACGCCGCGCCCACCCCGGTCTGGGCGAGCAGGGTGGGCGCGGCACGTGCCACCGGCGGCCCACGGCGCGCCCACCTCGGTCCGCGCTGAACAGGATG
>JAODBQ010000253.1 GCA_025464045.1 Ilumatobacteraceae bacterium | reverse complement strand
CCCGCGCAGCGGAGCCGACCACAGGTGCGCGTCCGAGCTCAGCCTGAGGCCGTCGGCGATGTCGGGCTCGACGGACTCGTGCCGACGACGAGCGGCGGTCCGCCGACACCGCAGTGGAAGTACGGCTCACCGGCGTCGGCGGCGGAGGGCTGCGCCGACGGCTCCTCCCCCGGGAGCGGCTGCTGCAGCACTGTCGACCTGATCGTCGTCCAGGCGACGACGCCGCCGATCGCGACAAGCACCGCGGCCCCCACCAGGGCCGCGTGGAACCCGGCGACGAGCTTGTCGGGCCCCACGACGGCGCTCGGGGCGAACCCGGCGATCAACGGGACGGCTGCCACCGCGAGCAGTCCACCGACGCGGGCCACCGCGTTGTTCACGCCAGACGCGATGCCCGAGTGCTCGGCGTTCGCAGCGGCGAGCACCGTCGCCGTGAGCGGCGCGACGGTGAGCGCGAGGCCGCCGGCGAACACGAGCACGGCGGGGAACACCGCACCGAAGTAGCTGACGCCCGGCCGGATGCGCGTCATCAGCAGCAGTCCCGCGGCGATGACGAACGGCCCGAGCGTCATCGGCAGGCGCGGGCCGATCCGCTGGGCCAGGGCGCCGGCGCGAGCGGAGAACACGAGCATGACCACGGTGATCGGCAACGATGCTGCGCCCGCTTCGATCGGCGAGTAGCCGAGCGCCTCCTGGAGGACGAGCCCGATCAGGAACAGCGCCGCGGCGAGGCCGGCGTAGACGAACAGCGTCACGACGTTCGTCGCCGAGAACTGGACCGAACGGAAGATCGTCAGCGGGAGCATCGGCGATCGAGTGGCGCGCTCGACGAGCACGAACGCGACGAGACCGATCAGCCCCGCGAGCCCGAGCGGCCACGACTGCTCGATCAACCCGTAGGTGAGACCAGCGAGGCCGAGTGCCCCGACGATCGCACCAATGATGTCGGCACCGCCTTCGGTCGGGGGCGAGCGAGTCTCCGGGATGTGCTTCGCGGCGACCCAGAGCACGAGTGCCGCGAGGGGCAGGTTGAGCAGGAACACGTACCGCCACGACGCCGCGTCGACGAGCCAACCGCCGACGAACGGCCCGATCGCCGTGGTGATCCCACCGAAGCCGGACCACGCGCCGATCGCCCGCGCCCGGTCGTCCGGGTGGAACGAGGCCTGGAGGATGGCCAGGCTCCCCGGCGCGAGCATCGCTCCCCCGACGCCCTGGAGCATGCGCGCCCCGACGAGCGTGGCGACGTTGGGGGCGAGCCCGCACAGCAGCGATGCCCCCGCGAACGCGATCACTCCGATCGAGAACACCTTGCGTCGGCCGTACCGGTCGCCGAGCGAGCCGCCGACGAGGATCAACGACGCCAGCGTCAGCGTGTAGCCGTTGATCACCCACTGCAGATCGGCGAAGTCGGCGTGGAGGTCGCTCGACAGGCGGGGCAGGGCGACGTTGACGACCGTCGCATCGAGCGACGCCATGCCCGACCCGAGGATGGTGCCGATCAGCAGCCACTTGCCCGTCGCCGTCCCGAAGCGCACCAACTCGCCGGCGGGTGCGGCCGCGCTGGCGGTCACTTCAGCCGTCGAGCACGAGATCGCCGTCCAGGACGAGGCAGAACGGGTGGCCAGCGGGATCGAGGTACACGCGGAACGTGGTGCCGGGCTGGACGAGGTGCTTCACCGCGCCGAGCGCGAGCACGGCCTCCTCACCGGCGTCGAGGTCGGGCACATCGAAGTCCAGGTGCAGTTGCTGGGGGTGCTCGGCGCCCGGCCACTCCGGGGCGCGGTACTCGGCGACGCGCTGGAACGCGATGGTCGCGCCGGCCGGCGATACGAGCTGCACCCACGTCTCGGTGCCGACGTTCGTCTCGAGATCCTCCTCGATGCTCCACCCGGTGATCCCGGCGTAGAAGCGGGCGAGCGCCACCGGGTCCGGACAGTCGAGGGCGACCAGGCTCAAGCGGGCGACAGCAGTCATCTTCGGCAACGTACCGGACCACACCAGACCCCCCGGGCGCGTTGCCACCGCGGCAGGCACCCGAATGGGTGCTGACGCGCGTCGGTCACGAATCCAGGCGCATCCCCCTCGCTAATGTCCCGGCCGTCCAGCACCGGATCGGAGAGAGCGGGAGATGCCTGCGGAGCTGCTCGGCGACATGCACAGCGACGACGCGCGGCGCCGTTCCCGCGGCTCGCCCGCACGGTGCCGCGCCGGCACGCTCCTCGCCGCCGCGTGTGCCGCGCTGCTGATCACCGGCTGCGTGAACAACCCGGTCGGATCGGCGCGCAACGGCGGCATCTACGCGGCCAAGGCGGCCGCGTCGGCGGATGCCGCGCTGTCGGCCGTGTCGACCGTCCAGCTCGTCGCTCGGGCCGCCGGTGACCACAAGGTGTTCGGCACGTTCGCGTCGGTGTCCGTCGACCAGCAGGAGGACGCGCTCACCGAGATCACCACGACCTTCCGGTCGATCCAGCCCCCGGACGCCGAGTCGCGCGCGCTGCGCGACGAGCTCGGCGAGCTGCTCGACCGAGCGCTGGAGCACCTTGCCGCGGTGCGGGTCGAGATCCGCCGTGGCCGGCTGGCGACGGCTGCGGAGGTGGCCGCTCCCCTGGCCGGCGACGCGCGGCAGCTCGACGACTTCGCCCAGGCCCACCAATGAGCGTCGCACCGGCGACCGGCCCGTCCTCGTGAAGAAGCTCCTCGGCGTCTTCCTGGGGGTGCTGTCGGCCATCGGCGGGTTCGTCGACATCGGCGACCTCGTCGCCAATGCGGAGACCGGCGCACGCTTCCGGATGAACCTGGCCTGGGTGGTGGTCGTCGGCGTCGTCGGCATCATCGTCTACGCGGAGATGGCTGGCCGGGTCGCCGCGGTGTCGGGGCGGCCGGTGTTCGACCTCGTGCGCGAACGCCTCGGCCCGCGCTTCGGCCTCGCCAACCTCGGTGCGTCGTTCTTCATCAACTTCCTCACCCTCACCGCCGAAGTGGCCGGAGTGGCGATCGCGATCTCGTTGCTCAGCAGCATCAACTACCTGTTCATCGTCCCTGCAGCTGCCGTGCTCGTCTGGCTCGTCGTGTGGCGGATGCCGTTCGAAACGATGGAGCGCATCTTCGGGCTGCTCGGGCTGTGCCTCCTCGTCTTCGCCGTCACGGTGTGGAAGATCGGGCCGGACTGGAACCAGCTGCTCTCCGGCGTCGTGCACCCGCACGTGCCGTCGGAGGAGAACCCGTTCACGTACGCCTACTACGGGATCGCCCTGTTCGGTGCAGCGATGACCCCGTACGAGGTGTTCTTCTTCTCGAGCGGCGCGGTCGAGGACAAGTGGACGGTGAAGGACCTCGGCGAGAACCGGATCAACGTGCTGCTCGGCTTCCCGCCCGGCGGGCTGCTGTCGTTGGCGATCATGGCCTGCGCGCACCTCGTGCTCGCGCCGGCGAACATCGGCGTCGGAACGCTGGACCAGGTCTCGCTCCCGGTCGCGCTGACGCTCGGCAAGGTCGGTCTCGCGATCGTCTTGATCGGCATCTTCGCGGCGACGTTCGGCGCGGCACTGGAGACCGCGCTGTCGGCCGGGTACGTGATCGCGCAGTACCTCGGCTGGACGTGGGGCAAGCACGCCGCGCCGCGGCGGGCGACGCGCTTCCACCTCGTCATCATCATCACCCTGGCCGCGTCGACGTTCTTCGCGCTGAGCGGCGTGGATCCTGTGAAGGTCACCGAGTACTCGATCGTCCTGTCAGCGGCGGCGCTGCCGCTCACCTACTTCCCGATCCTCGTCGTCGCCAACGACCCGAGCTACATGGGCGAGCACACCAACGGCCGCTGGCTCAACGCCATCGCGTCGGTCTACCTCGTCGTGCTGGTCGCCGTCGCGCTGGCGACGATCCCGTTGATGATCATCACGAAGGCAGGTCAATGATGCCCGCTGCACGCGTCCTGTACGCCTCGCTCGATCTGCTCGACCGGCAGCTGCGCGACCGGCACGGGGTCGAGTGCGGCAACGTCGACGACCTCGAGCTGACCCGCCACGACGACGGTCGGCTGTACGTCACCGCGATCCTCAGCGGCCCCGGCGTGCTGCTCTACCGCCTCGGCCGCCGCCGGCTCGGCTCGTGGATCCAGCGCGCCCACCGCCGCACCGGGTTCGCCGACGATGCCGATCACGCCCGCGTCCCGATCGAGCTGGCGTCGACCATCAGCGCCAGCATCGATCTCGCGATCGATCGCACCGACCACGCCAGCTTCGCCGGCGAGCGGTGGGTCGGCGACCACATCATCAGCCACATCCCCGGGAACGACCACGATGCGGATCAGTGACCTGCTCGCCAGCGACGTCCAGGACGCGGGCGGCACGTCGCTCGGCCAGGTGCGCGACGTTCGCGTGGTGCAGGACGGGCCGGTCGTCGGTGGCGTCCAGGCGGCCTTCCGCGTCGACGCGCTGCTCGTCGGCCGGGGCACGCTCGGCGGACGCCTCGGCTACCACCACGGCCAAGTCCAGGGACCGTGGCTGCTGCGCATGCTCTTGCGGCGCGCGTCGCGCACGGTCCGCACGATCGAGATGACCCAGATCGATCGCTGGGACGACGAGCAGCGGATCGTCCACCTGCGCTGAGCGGTGGGCGCTGGCGTGGCTCGACGTCAGGAGAACGCGTCGGCGAGCGCTGGCCGCAGCTCGTCCTCCCAGAACCGGAAGAAGCCGGCCTGGTCGTCACCGACCTGCACGAACGCGAGCTGGTCGAAGCCACTGTCGGCCATCTTCTGCACGGTCTCCACGTAGGGCCTCACGTCGGGCCCGTGCGGGATCAGGTCGGCCAGGTCGGGCGGACGCACGAACTGCGCGGCCGCAGCGAAGTTGACCGGATTGGGCAGCTCCGACTGGACCTTCCAGCCGAGCGCCGACCAACGGAACATCC
>JAODBQ010000376.1 GCA_025464045.1 Ilumatobacteraceae bacterium | reverse complement strand
GACAGCACGCCCCGAACCAGGCGATCTTGTTCTCCTCGAGGATCGGGATGCCGCGGCTGACGTCGACGGTGAACGAACCGACGTTGGCGACGACCTTCTCCTCGACGGCCTTGCGCGCGCAGTTGGCCGCCTCGGCAGCATCGGCGCGGTCGTCGCAGACGACGACCTCGAGCGGCCGGCCGTTGATGCCACCGTGGTCGTTGATCCACTGCGCGTAGACCTTTGCCGCGGCCGGGATGTTCGGGTACGGGGCGATCTGACTGTCCACCGGCGCCTCGGTCATCACCTTGATCGGTGTGCCCGTCGCCTTCGCGGTGCTGAGCGGTGCCTTGGTCCCGGTCGCAGCGGTTGTCGCCGCGCCGGCTGCCGCGGTGGTCGCCGCGGCGGCCGCGGTCGTGGCCGCCCCAGCTGCAGCTGTCGTCGCCCCGGCGGCTGCCGTGGTCGGCGCGGCCGCTGCCGTCGTCGCTGTCGCGGCGGCCGTGGACGTCGACTGCTTGTCCGACCCGCACGCTGCGAGCACGAGCCCGAGCGCGGCGACGACGCCGAGCACCATCCGGCCATGGCGTGGTCGCGCAACGACGACCGATTCATGCGTGGAGCGCATGTGAGACCCCCCCTTGTTCCGATTCGCGTGTGTCGGTCGACGCCGCGACCTGCGGCGTCGACCTGCTGCTGTGACGACGACCCCCCAATGGCCCGTCGCGATCTGTCCTCACCACTCGTTCAACGCACTGCAACACGTCGAGCCCCGTGTCGTCTGCGGGCCGAGCATCACTGCCCGTCCGGTCCTCAGACGCCCCGCGGTATCGATGAGCACGAGGGCGCATCGTGTTCGCGACCCGGATCCCCCGATCCGAGCTCGCTCTCGACGGCCGGAACTTAGTACTTGGACAGCGGGTGTGTCGACACCTGCTGTCGCGTGCGCAACAGGTCGATCGATGGGCGCGTCCGTGCAGGTCAGGTCGTCGTCGCGAACGCTGGTCGTGAGAGGCTCGCGTCGAACGGCACCGGGCACCACGCTCGGCTGCCGGGGCGCGAGGCCGGGGGCCCACGTGCCGTCGGACGAGAGGGGACACCACGATGCGATGTGGCATGACGTTGTTCATCCAGGGCTACGAGGACTGGGACCGCTACCTCGCGCGGGAACGTGGTGAGCAGGTCCCCGACCTCGATCCGGAGCTCGATCGTCAGCGGCTCTCGGGAGAGATCGAGACCGCGCTGATGGCGGAAGACCTCGGATTCGATTCGTTGTGGACCGTGGAGCACCACGTCAGCCCGTACACGATGATCCCCAACCCGGTGCAGCTGCTGACGTTCTTCGCCGGCGCGACGACGCGGATGGACATGGGCACGATGGTGGTGGTCCTGCCGTGGCACCACCCGCTGCGGGTGGCCGAAGACATCACCCTGCTGCAGTACGCCCTGCGCGGTCGCACCCCGCACATCGGGTTCGGGCGTGGTGCCGCGCGGCGCGAGTTCCGTCAGCTCGGCTTCGACATGAACCAGTCGAAGGACGTGTTCGCGGAGTCGATCGAGATCATCAAGCGCGCACTGACGCAGGAGGTGTTCTCCTTCAGTGGTGAGCACTTCACGTTCGAGAACACGTCGATGCGCCCGCGCCCGCTCGACCCGCAGGCGTTGATCGACGCGTTCCACTTCTCGTGGGGCAGCCCGTCGTCCGCGCCCGTCGGTGCTGCGCACGGACTCAAGCCGCTGATCATCCCGCAGCGTCCGTGGGACGAGTACCACGCCGACCTCGCGGCGTTCTCCCGCGCCCGCGCGGACGCCGGGTTCGCCCCGGCGCGTCCGCGCATCCACATGTGCGTGTACGTCGGGGAGACCGAGCAGGAGGCGTTCGAGGGCGCGCACCGCTACATCCCCGAGTACTCGCAGAGCGCGCTCTACAACTACGAGCTGAGCAGCAACCACTTCGCGACGACCAAGGGCTACGAGCACTACGCCGGCATGGCTGATCTCGTCACCTCGCAGGCGATGGGCGCGTCCTACCTGGCCAACCACGTGTGGGGCACGCCAGACGTGTGCGTCGACAGGCTGCGCGCGATCGCCAGCGCCTTCCACCCGGAGGAGTTCATGCTCGTGTTCCGGTACGGGTCGATGCCCCGCGACGTCGCCGAGAGGAGCATCGGGTTGTTCGCGTCCGAGGTCCTGCCGGCCGTGCACGACCTCGACCTCGAAGCGCCGATCACGTACGACGGGGCGCTCGCCGGCTGAGCGAGGCCGGTGCGCCCCGAGCGCCCCACTCGCGGCCGCGCCTCAGTCGAACACGAGCGGTTCGCCCGTCTCGAGCAGCGTCTTGAGGCTGGCGAGGATGCTCGGCCAGCCGTTCGTGATGCCGCCGAGGATCGCGCTGCCGGGCTCGAATCCGGCGTGCGTCACCGTCAGCTTGACCATCTCACCGACGGGTTCGAGGTCGAACGTCACGTGGCTGAGGTCCTCGGCCGCCATCGCCGCGAGCTCCTCCTCGCTGCCGTCCACGACGGCCGCGAACTCGGGCGTGATCGCGTGCCAGGTGTACGCGAGCCGGCGCGGTGCGTCGGCGGCCAGCACGGTCTGAGCCGGATCCGCCATCGTGATGCCGGCGAACTCCCACGCGACCGGCGAACCGACGTGCCAGTCCGAGATCAGCGCGACGCCCCAGTAGCGGCGAGTGAACGCGGGGTCGGTGATCGCCTGCCAGAGCTGCTCCGGCGTGGTCTTGATGTAGGTGACGTAGACGAACTCGGGCGCCCGTCGAGCGGAGGTCGTGGTGGTGGTCATGGGTTGCTGCTCCAGTGCGGTGGTGAGGTCGGCGAGCGCTGCGGCCCGCGGACGGTCGTAGTGGTCGATCCATCGATCGGCGATGGCGTTGATCGGCGCGGCGTTGAGGAAGTGGAGCTTCTCGCGGCCGCGGCGCTGGGTGGTCACGACGTGCGCCGCCTCGAGCACGGCGAGGTGCTTGCTCACCGACTGCCGGGCCATCGCCAGCCCGGCACAGAGCTCACGCAGCGTCTGTCCGTTGTGCTGGTTGAGGCTGTCGAGCAGCGATCGTCGGCTCGGGTCGGACAACGCACGGAACACGTCGTCCATGCCGTACGCATCGTCCGCGGCGCTCATCGCCTCGTGACGTCCATCGTCGCTCCCGGGTTCATGCAGCCGGTCGGCTGCATGACCAATATACGCAGCCGATCGGCTGCATGTCAACCGTCAATGCGCCAGGATCAGAACGCCATCACGTTCTCGCGCAGCAGGTTCGAGCTGTACTCCCTGCGCACCAGCCCGCGGTCGCGCAGCGCCGGCACGAGACGATCGGTGATCGCGAGCACGTTGTCGGGCACCAGCGGGCCGGTGATCAGGAAGCCGTCGCCGCCGACCGCGTCCATCAGCGACTCCATCGTGTCGGCGACCGCCGCCGCCACCACCACGGCGGCGGGCGGGAGCACCACCGGCACCGCCGGCACCTCGGCGGGGCGACGCAGTTCGGGGTGCCGGCGTTCTCCAACCTTGTGTCGGCGATCAAGGCCTGGCCGACCTCGTCGGCAAGACGATCGGCGGATCGAACCCGGCCGACGAGGACGTCTACAAGAAGCTGCTGGAGAGCGCCGGGCTGAAGCCCGACTACACGTTCGTGCCGATCGGCTCCGATCCGACGCCGCTCACCGAGGGGGCGGTCGACGTCTACGTCGGGTTCGTCAACAACCAGCCGCTGACGCTGAAGGAGCAGGGCGTGGACACGGTCGTGCTCGCCTTCCAGGACGTCGGCATCCCCTCCTACACCGGCACGATGGTCGTGCAGCGTTCGTACCTGGAGAAGAACCGCGACGTGGTCAAGAACTTCCTGCGCGCGACGGTGATGGGGTACGAGCTCAACGCGAAGGACCCAGCGGCCGGGGCCGAGCTGTTGCTCTGAACGCCGCGGGGCGCCGGGCACCGCTCGGTCGCACGGTCGCCCCCGATGCGCCGCACCGACCGATTGCTCCCGATCGCTCGGACGGGGCGGGATGGGTCGGCCGGACCGGTCACACCGGTCACTCACCCGTCCCGTGGCGCGCAGCTGCGCGCCACCGCCTCCGACCCGGCCGGATCCCTAGCGGCGTGGACCGAGACCCTCGCGTGCTGCGTTCGAGACCCCGCCGTCGCACGGGATCGCCACGGCGGTGATGAAGCCGGCTGCCGGAGAGGCGAGGAAGACCGCGAGGGTGGCGATGTCCTCGGGCTCGCCGAGCCGGCCGACCGGCGTGCGTGCGACGAAGTGCTCGCGGAGGTCGTCGGGCATCGAACGGACGAGCGGCGTGGCGATCAGCCCCGGAAGGATCGCGTTGGCGGTGACCCCGCCAGGTCCGAACTCCTGGGCGACCGCCTTCGTGAAGCCGATCACGCCGGCCTTGGACGCCGCGTACGCCGGCTGGCCGAGCCCCGGGTTGAGGGCCGCGATCGACGACAGGTTGATCACCCGACCCCAACCCCGCTCGACCATGCCAGGCACCGCTGCACGTACGGTGTGGAACATCCCGGACAGGTTGACCTGCAGCTCGTGCTCCCACGCGGCCGGCGTCATGTCGGCGATGCCGGCGATGTTGTTCACGATCCCAGCGTTGTTGACGAGGATGTCCGGCGGACCGAGCTCGGCGGCGCACGCGGCAACCGCGTCGACGACGGCGTCGGCATCCGCGACGTCCACGGACAACGACATCGCCCGCCGCCCGAGCACGGCGACGGCACCGGCCGTGGGCACCTCCTCCTCCGGCCCGGACACTCGGGCGCGGAGCCGGTAGTAGCGCTCGCCCCCGAACGGGTCGGGATGCACGTCGGCCACCGCGACGTCCGCGCCGGCCTCGGCCATGGCGACGGCGATGGCCCGCCCGATGCCGCGGGCGGCACCGGTGACGAACGCAACGCGACCGGCGAGCGGAGTGATGTCGAGCACCCGCGAACCGTAGCGAGGGCTCCCCCGGAGGCCATGCCCCGAGCGTCGTCGACAAGCGGCCGACCGATCTCCCACTCGGGGCCGAACCGATCGACGATCCGCCCGAAGGTGCTCCGAGTCGGAACGTCGTGCTCCGAGTCGGAACGTCGTGCTCCGAGTCGGAACGTCGTGCTCGGAGTCGTTGGAGCGGGCGCGAGTCGTTCGGTGGGGTTTTCTCGACGGAGCGACTCGGGCCGCACCGTGCGACTCGGACCCCCCGGGGGAGCGGCTCGAGCAGCGGACGTTGATCGGGAGCGGTCGGATCCGGCGTGCGGGTTGGACAGAAGTCCTGGTCAGCGTGGAGCCCAGACAGGGAATCGAACCCTGGACCTTTT
>JAODBQ010000220.1 GCA_025464045.1 Ilumatobacteraceae bacterium | reverse complement strand
TACAGCGGCTCCGTGCAGATCGTCGCGGTCGCGGTCAACTTCGCCGAGCTGACCAGCGCGCAATCGGCGACGCTCGAGCTCGAGGCCGCGCCGTCGATCGTCGACGCGGTCGCCCAGATCGACGGGGCGTGGCCGGCCGAGCTCGCCGCCGAGCACACCGCGGCGGTCGACGGGTACCTCGGGCCGTTCGCCCGTCGCGCCGCCAAGGCCGTCGACGCACTGCGCGGCGCGGGCGCCACCGATGCCCAGATCGGACAGGTGCGCGACGCGTGGGCGAAGGTCCTCACGACGCGCAACCCGGATGAGCCGACGGTCGCGGTCGGCCTCCCCGCGGACCTCGCCGCCGAGGTCGATGCCGGTTCGACGGCGTTCGACGCCGCGGTCACCCCCTGGGGCGCCGATCCGAGCCTCTCGGTCAACCTCGACACGATCCCGCAGACCAAGCGGTACCTCGCGACCCACTGTCCCGACCTCGCCTCGATCGGGGTCGGCGACGACGTCTGAGCATCGTCTGCGGCACGCCCTGACCTGGACGGCCGCGGAAGCTGCGGACGGTTCGGGAGCTCAGGCGGCGATCGTGCCGTCCGGCGCGAGCTCGGCGTCGCGCCCGACCCACTCGCCCGCGCACATCGACCTGGCCAGCGACGCATCCGTGGACGTACCCCAGGCGCGGCGGCCGTCGCCGAGCAGGCAGGAGACGATGACGTTCTCCGGCGCGCCGTCGCGGTCGTGCATCACCGTGTACGCCTCGATCGTCGCACCGCCGGCGGCGTCGGCCGCCTCGGCGAGCTCGCGTCGCGGCATCGCGTCGATCTCGTCCTGCGGGTAGGCGTGGCGGAAGGGTTCGCTCGGCGCGGCGGTGGAGTAGATCCCGAACGCGTGCTTGGTCGTGTAGCCGCCGTTCGCCCACACCAGGCCGTTCGAGCCCGGTCGGTCGCGCAGGTCGTTCATCACCGTGGCGATGGCGTGCATCGGGTAGTTGTTCCACGGGCCGCCGGCGAACGGCAGGCCGCCGGTGCGGGTGAGCTGGCTGTCCAGCGCGAGCCCGAGGCTCTGCGCGCCGAGTTGGACGGCCGACGGGAAGCACGAGTACAGGTCGACGATCTCGACGTCGTCGACGCCGATGCCGGCGAGCTCCAGGGCGCGCTTGCCACCGAGCGCGATCGCGGGTGTCTCGGCGAACGTCGCCCGGTTGCTGATGAACGGGTGCTCGTGGCAGTCGCTGCCCGACAGCGGGAACACCCACCGGTCGCGGGGGACCCCGAGCGCCTCCGCCTTCTCGACCGAGCAGATGATCAACGCCGCAGCCATGTCGACGTCGTTGTTCGAGTTCATGTACTTCGGGTACGGGAAGCCGATCATCCGGTTCTGCGGGGTCACCGTGCGGATCTCCTCCGCCGACTTGGCGTCCCGGATCCACGCGTTCGGGTTGCCGGCCGCGACGGCGCTGAACCGCGCCCACAGCTCGCTGACCTTGACCTGGTGCTCGTCCACCGTCTCGCCCGCCGCGGCGCGCACCGCGGTCTCGAACATCGGGTACACCTGGACCGGCATCACGATCCCGCGAGCGATCTCGGTGGGGTGGTTCATCACCAGGTCCTCACCGACGAGGCGGGGCACCGCGCTCTCCGGCGCCTTCGGCCAGTCGAGGACGCGGCTCGCCTTGCGCGCCTTGCCCCGGGTGCGCCACGCCTCGCCACCGGTGAGGATCGCGAGGTCGATGTCGCCGGCGAGGATCTCCGACGCGGTCAGGTTGACGAGGCTCTGCGCGCCGTTGCCGCCGTTGGCCGTGAGCGCCGTCTCCCGCGGCGACAGGCCGAGCATCCCGGCGACGATCAGTGCCGGGTTGCCGTACTTCCAGGTGAGCTCGTTGACCACGCGGATCGAGTCGGGTGCGGGCACCCCGGCGAGGCCGGCGTCCGCCGCAGCCAGCTCGATGGCACGAGCCATCAACGTCGCGGGGTCGAGTGCGTCGTCGAGACCGGCAGCGTGGTTGAGGAACTGTCCGGAGCCGATGAGCACGGGGGTACGAGGATCGAGGGCCACGGCGACACCATACGGAGGCCGTCGCGACGGGGTCGACTCGACCGCGAACAACGGCAGCGGCACCGAGCGGAGCCGACCGTCGAGATCGCCACCGCCGCGAAGCGGGCCGGTCCCGACGACCGGCCCGGGCATACACTCGCCCGGATGACCCGGATCGCCATCGGCTCCGACCACGCCGGCTACGAGCTGAAGGCGCACGTCGTGGGCGTGCTGACCAGCGCGGGGCACGAGGTCGTCGACCTCGGCACCCACAGCACAGCCGCCGTCGACTACCCGCCCATCTGCGCCGAGGTGGGTCGCACGGTGCGCGACGGGGCGGCCGTGGTGGGGATCGTCATCGGCGGCAGTGGCCAGGGCGAGCAGCTCGCGGCCAACAAGGTCCACGGCGTGCGTGCCGCGCTGTGCAACGACCTCTACACCGCCCGCTACGCGCGTGCGCACAACGACGCCAACGTGCTGTCGATGGGCGCGCGGGTGGTCGGCACCGGGCTGGCAGAAGAGATCCTCACCACGTTCCTCGCCACACCGTTCGACGGCGGCCGCCACCGGCGTCGCGTCGACCAGATCACCGCCATCGAGCAGGCCGAAGGCGAGCGCGCCGTCCAGGCTTCGCTCGCTGCCGGCACCGATGCCACGTCGTTCACTCCGGAGCTCTGACCCTGATGCCCTTCCCCAGCGACACCCACCCCGACACCGAGGTCTTCGACCTCATCGACCAGGAGGTCGTCCGCCAGACCACCGGTCTGCAGCTGATCGCCAGCGAGAACTTCACCTCCCCCGCGGTGATGCGCGCCGTCGGCAGCGTGCTCACGAACAAGTACAGCGAGGGCTACCCGGGCAAGCGCTACTACGGCGGCAACAAGGTGATCGACAGCATCGAGTCGTTGGCGATCTCGCGCGTCAAGGACCTGTTCGGCGCCGATCACGCCAACGTCCAGCCGCACAGCGGCGCCAACGCGAACATGTGCGCGTACCAGGCGCTGCTGCAGCACGGCGACACCGTGCTCGGCCTCAGCCTCGACCACGGCGGCCACCTCACCCACGGCTCGCCGGTCAACGCCAGCGGCCAGCTCTACACGTTCATCCCGTACAAGGTCACGCCCGGCGACGAGCGGATCGACATGGACCAGGTGCGCGACCTGGCGCTCGAGCACCGGCCGAGGATGATCGTCGCCGGCACCACGAGCTACCCGCGCCGCATCGATCCGGAGCCGTTCCGGGCGATCGCCGACGAGGTCGGTGCGTTGTTCCTGTTCGACGCCGCGCACATCGCCGGGCTGATCGCGGGCGGCGCGCACCCGAACCCGGTGCCGTACGCCGACGTCGTCACGTTCACGACCCACAAGACCCTGCGTGGCCCGCGTGGCGGTTGCATCCTGTCCCGTCAGGTCCACGCCGCGGCGATCGACAAGGCCGTGTTCCCCGGCTGGCAGGGCGGCCCGCTCGAGCACGTGATCGCCGGCAAGGCCGTGGCGTTCTTCGAGGCCGCGCAGCCGAGCTTCGGCGACTACGCGAAGCAGATCGTGCGCAACGCCAGCGCACTCGCCGAAGCACTCGTCGGGCAGGGGTTCAGGCTCGTCAGCGGGGGTACCGACAACCACATGATGGTGGTCGACCTGCGCTCGTTCGATGCCGACCTCACCGGCAAGGAGGCGCAGGCGATCCTCGACGAGGCGGGGATCACGCTGAACAAGAACACCATCCCCGACGATCCGCGCAGCCCGTTCGTCACCAGTGGCCTGCGCATCGGGACGCCGTCGGTGACCACGCAGGGGATGACCGAGCCGGAGATGGCGCGCATCGCCGAGCTGATCGCGCTGGTGCTGCGCAAGCGCGCGGATGCCGGTGCGGTCGGTGCCGCGCGGGCCGACGTGGCCGAGCTCTGCGCCCGGTTCCCCGTGTACTCCTGAGTCGGGTGGCCGCCGTGACCGATCCGGTGCCGACGATCGAGACGACCGACGAGCCCGGCACTGCCGAGGGGTTCGCCGCGCCGCGCCAGCGAGTGCTGCTCGGCGCGCTGTACGGCCTCGTCGCGGCTGCGCTCGCCGCGTTCGGCTGGTTCCTCGCGAGCGTCGGCACGAAGTCGCAGCTCGTCTACCTGGCCGTCGCGATCGGGGTCGCCGTCGGCTACTTCGTCAACGTCGGCGCCCGGCGGGGGAGCGCGCTCACCTCGGCGGTGGCCGTGGTCATCACGTTCGTCGGATGCGTCACCGGCTTCTACTTCGTCAGCCGCAGCAGCCTGGTCCGGCGCGGGTACGTCCGCCTCGTCGGTGACGACCGGAGCATCCCGGTGCGGCCGTCGTACCAGCTCGTCCGCGACGTGCTGCGCGTCAACCTGCGATCCAACGTCGCCCCGTACCTGTACCTCGCGCTCGCCCTCGTGGCCGCGGCGTACTTCGGTCTGCGCGGTCTCGACGCGACGAAGCGGCGCGCCGACCACTGATGCCGTCGACCGCGGCATATCTGGCCATCGGCGGCGTCGCCGCCGTCGCCACCTTCCTCCTCACCCCGCTCGTCGGCTACCTCGCCCGGCGGCTGGGGTGGGTCGTCGAGCCCGACGCGCGTCGCGTGCACAAGGTGACGACGCCCGACGTCGGCGGGATCGCGATGTTCGGCGGCTTCGCGATCGCGTTCGCGGTGGCCCGCCTGACGCACGTCTTCGGTCCGTTGTTCGCCGCCAACTCCGAGCCGTACGGCGTGTTCCTCGGCGCATTCGTGATGTTCGCCGTCGGGCTGGTCGACGACGTCCGCGAGCTGTCCGCGCCGGCGAAGGTCTTCGGCACCGTGGTGGTGGCGGTGATCCTCGTCTACTTCGGCGTGACGATGTTCTACCTGCGCGTCCCGTTCTCGCCGGTCTTCGTGCTGAGCGACGACTGGGTGCCGCTCGTGACCGTCGTGTGGCTGCTGGTGATGACGCAGGCGATCAACCTGATCGACGGGCTGGACGGTCTCGCCGCGGGGATCGTGGCGATCAGCGCGGGCGCGTTCTTCGTCTACAGCCACAAGCTCGACCAGCTGCACTACCTCACCCCGCCGAACCTCGGGCCGCTCATCGCGATCATGACGCTCGGGATCTGCATCGGGTTCCTGCCGCACAACTTCAACCCGGCGCGGATCTTCATGGGCGACAGCGGGGCGCTGCTGCTCGGGATGCTGATGGCCGTGAGCACGAGCGTCGTCGGGGGTCGGGCAGACCCGTCGAACCCCTCGCTGCCGGGCCAGTCGTACTTCTTCTACGCGCCGCTGGTCGTGCCGATCCTGATCCTCGGTGTGCCCATCCTCGACGCGCTGTTCGCAGTGGTGCGGCGCGCCAGCCGTCGTCAGGGCCTGGCCACCGCGGACAAGGGCCACCTCCACCACCGGCTGATGGACCTCGGCCACGGCCAGCGGCGCAGCGTGCTGATCCTGTGGCTGTGGACCGCACTGCTGTCGACCGTCGTCCTCTACCCGGTGCTCACCGAGAGCGACGTGTCGTACATCCCGATCGGTGCCGCCGCGCTCGCGCTCGGCCTGTTCACCGTCCTCCACCCCCAGCTCCAACGCCGCCGCAGCAACGGCACATGACGTCGCCCATGCGCGCCGACCCGCCGCAACGGGGTCAGACGGCGGCGGCGATGTGGCCGGTGATCAGCTCGACCCAGCGGTCCCAGAGCTGCGGCGGGTAGTCGTGGCCCATGCCTTCCATCAGCTCGAACCGGGCGCCGGGGATCAGCTCGGCGGTGCGCCGCCCGCCGGACTGATCGATCAACGTGTCCTTGTCGCCGTGCATCACGAGCGTCGGCGTCGTCACGCCGCGCAGCGCGTCGGCGCGTGATGGCGAGGCACCCACGGCGAGGAACTGGCGGCGGACACCCTCCGGGTCGAAGCAGCGCTCGAACGCGCGGCCGGCGTCGGCCGCCCACCGCGCTTCGTCGGCGAACTCCGGACTGCCCCACACCCGCAAACCCTTGATGTGCCTGGCGATCGCGGAGTCCCGATCGGTGGCCGGTGGACCAGTGAGCAGCGCGAAGGCCTCGGGCGAGGACGCGCCGTACTCGGGTTCGCCGGTGGTCGACATCACCGACGTCATCGTCAGCACCCGATCCGGATGTTCGATGGCCAACGTCTGCACGATCATCCCGCCCATCGACAGGCCCATGACGTGTGCGCCACCGACCCCGGCGGCGTCGAGGACGGCGATCGCGTCGGCGGCCATGTCCGATAGCACGTAGCACTCGCCCTTGCTGCCGACAGGCGCGTCCGTGAAGTGCGTGGACAAGCCGACGTCGCGGTTGTCGAAGCGCAGGACCCGCAGCCCGCGGTCGACGAACCGCCGGCACCAGTCCTCGGCGTAGTTGATGCACTGGCTGCCGAGGCCGTTGACCATCAGCAGCGTCGGATCGTCCGGCGATCCGAACGAGTCGTAGTAGATCTCCGTCTGTCCGTTGCGAGCCACAGCCATCCCCCGACCGTAGATGCCTCGTCCGCCGCGCCCCCGACCGTGCCCGCGCGAGCGCACTCGACGACTCCGAACGCGTCGCGGAGACGGGCGGCGGGGGGACCATCACGTCGAGCGGTCGACGCCATCAGGGTTTGCGATACCGTTGGACTTTGCTCGCTCGGGCTCCAGGGCCTACATTGTGTATGCGTTCACAAGCTCGTCACAACGGAGTGGCCAGCGCGCCATCAGGGAGTGCCGTGAAGTTCTCACCTCGCACGCAGACGTCGAACGACAGCAACGTCGGACGTGGGCTGGACCTGGCGTTGGTGACCCTCGTGTTCCTCGGGCTCGGCTACGTGCTGGACAGGATCCTCGACACCAAGCCGGTGTTCATGATCGCGTTGTTCGTGTTCGCGGTGATCGGCCAGTTCGTCAAGATGTGGCTGGGCTACGACGCGAAGATGAAGGTGCTCGAAGCCGAACGCGCCGAGTCGAGCAGATCGAAGGCTGTGGTTCGATGACCCAGCCGAGCACGGCGCAGAAGCGCGCCGACGCCAAGGCCAACGCGATGACCCGGCCCGTCGAGGGCCCGGCTCCCGAGGTCACGGTCACTCGGAACATGGTCAAGCGTGGCCTCGTCGTCGCACCGGTGCTCATCGCGATCTGCGGATTCGTCTGGGGTCTGAACGGTGCGTGGTCCAGCGCGTTCGGCGTCGCGCTCGTCCTGATCAACTTCACGCTTGCCGCAGCGCTCATCGCGTTCAGCGCCCGGATCAGCCTCGGTCTGATGATGGGTGCCATCCTGTTCGGCTACATCCTCCGCCTCGGACTGATCCTCCTCGCCGTGCTCCTGGTGAAGGACGCCGGTTGGATTTCGCTCCCGGCCCTCGGCGCGACCATCATCGTCACGCATCTCGGCCTGCTGGTGTGGGAGATGAAGTACGTCGCCATCTCGTTGGCCCATCCAGGCCTGAAACCCGCCCGCTCGTAACTCAACAGGAACGGAAACGCTCGTGCTCGGATTCGAGTTCCCGCAAATCAACTCACTGCTGCGCTGGAAGGACTTCTTCACGTCCTTCAACAAGATCGGCCTGATCGCTGTGCTCGCTGCCGTCATCGGCAGCGTCGTCTTCCTGCTCGCCGGTCGCAAGGACCCGCAGGTGGCACCGACCGGCGTGCGCAACCTCGCGGAGACCTCGATCGAGTTCATCGAGAACGGCATCGTCATGGAGACGATGGGCAAGGACGGGCTCGGCTGGACCCCGTTCCTGCTGAGCATCTTCATCTTCGTCTACCTGTGCAACGTGCCCGGGATCATCCCGATCCTGTACATGCCGGCCACCGCCCGCATCGCCATCCCGATGTTCCTGTCGCTGCTCGTGTGGGTGATCTACAACGGCGTCGGCATCAAGCACCAGGGCGTCGGCGGCTACCTGAAGAGCACGCTGTTCCCGCCGGGCGTGCCGAAGGCGCTGTACATCCTGGTGACGCCGATCGAGTTCATCTCGAACATCATCGTCCGGCCCTTCTCGCTGACGGTCCGACTCTTCGCCAACATGCTCGCCGGCCACATCCTGCTGGTCACGTTCGCGTTGCTCAGCCAGGCGATGTTCCAGGCCACGACGCACAAGATCGCCCTCGTGCCGATGGGCATCCTGCCGTTCTTCATGCTGCTGTTCATCACCGCCTTCGAGGTGCTGGTGGCCTTCCTGCAGGCCTACATCTTCACCATCCTCACCGCCGTGTACATCGGCGGCGCGGCGCACCCCGAGCACTGAGCTTCGGCGACACGCTCTCCCCACCCAGAACCCACACAGGAGAAACACACCAACATGGAAGCTTTCGCCCACCTTGCGGCGGCGACCGGTCTGACCGGCGCCGAACAGAAGACGGCCAACGCCGCGATCGGTGCCGGATTCGCCTACGGCCTGGCGGCCATCGGCCCTGGCATCGGCATCGGTTACCTCGTCGGGAAGTCCGTCGAAGCGATGGCCCGTCAGCCCGAAGCCGCCGGCATGGTGCGCACCACGATGTTCCTCGGCATCGCCTTCACCGAGGCGCTTGCCCTGATCGGCTTCGTGGTCTTCATCCTCATCGGTCTGTAGACCAACCCCTTGCCCACCGTTCGTCCACCTCTTCCTGAAGGAGCCTGACGTGCAAGCCGTCGTCCTCCACGTCCAAGGATCCGCGCTCGTCCTCCCCGCCACGACGGGGAACACCGTCTCGGCCACCGAGGCGAGCAAGCCGGGTCCCATCGTCCCCGAGGTCAAAGAGCTCGTCTGGGGCGGTGGAGCCTTCGTGGTGTTCGCACTGCTGATGCGCTTCGTGCTCTTCCCTCGCGTCAAGCGCGGGATGGATGCCCGCTACGAGAGCATCCGCGGCGCGCACGAGAACGCCGACCAGCTGCGCCTCGCGGCGCGGGCCGAGGTGGCCGAGTACGACGCGCAGATCGCGACGATCCGCGCGGACGCGGCACGTGTCGTCGACGCCGCTCGGCAGACGGTCGAGCGCGAGCGCCAGGCGCGCCTCGCGGAGGTCAACGCACGGCTCAACGAGCAGCGTGCCGCGGCCCTTGCGGAAGCGGAGGCGGCCCGTGCCGCGGCGCAGGGCGAGGTGCGCGAGGCAGTGAGCGACGTCGCCGGTCGAGCCGGTGAGCTGGCGACCGGGCATCGGCCCGATCCTCAAGTGGTCGAGCGAGTCGTCGACGAGGTGATGGCGCGATGAGGGTTCTGGGCATCATCAACCACTTCGGCATCCGCGTCGCCAGTGAGGAGTTCGGCATCGACGCGCAGGGCCACATCACCACGGCCTCTGCGCTCTTCCCGGACAAGGCCGAGATGATCTACGGCACGCTCGCCTCGGTGATCATCTTCGCCGGCCTGTGGAAGTTCGCCGGGCCGCAGATCGCCAAGGGGATGAAGGCGCGCACCGCGCGGATCCAGAAGGAGCTCGACGACGCCGCTGCCGACAAGGCCGCTGCCGTCGCCGAAGCTGCACAGATCCGTCAGGCGAAGGGCGACATCGAAGCCGAGCGGGCACGCCTCCTCGCCGCCGCGCAGGTTCAGGCACAGACGGTCATCGAGGACGGGCGCCTTCGCCTGGAGCTCGAGGTCACCGAGCTCGAAGCGAAGGCCGCGGCCGACGTGATCGCCGCTCGCGCCCGCGTCTTCGACGAGCTCCGCGCCGAGATCGTCCGCCTGTCGATCGCAGCCGTCGACCAAGTGGTCACCGGCTCGCTCGACGAAGCCACCCACCAGCGCCTGATCGAGGACTTCATCAGCCGGGTCGGCGCCTCCACCGCAGCAGGAGCCAGGTCATGAGCGAGCGCAGCGAGCGAATCGTCAGCGCGGGTGTCGCGGTGCGCAGCACCGACGAGCTCGTCCGCACGCCGACGCAGGAGGCCGTCCGATGAGCGACCCCCGGATCGAGGGATACGCGCGGGGTCTGTTCGAGATCGCCCGTGCCGAGAACACGCTGGACGAGGTCGAAGACGAGCTGTTCCGCTTCGCCCGGAGCTTCGAGAGCAGCGATGCGCTGCGCAACGCGCTCACCGACGAGCAGATCCCGGCGGAGCGCCGTCAGGCGATCGTCGAGACGCTCCTCGGCGGCAAGGCGACGCGCACCACCACGCAGCTGATCTCGATGATCATCGGCATCGGTCGCGGTCGTGAGCTGCCGCAGATCATCGACGAGCTCGTGGAGCGCGCATCCAGCGCGAAGAACCTCGAGGTCGCCAACGTGCGGGTCGCGATCCCGCTGACCGAGGACCAGCAGCAGCGGCTCGCCGCCGCGCTGGCGAACGCCACCGGCAAGCAGGTCAACCTGAAGGTCGTCGTCGATCCGTCGATCCTCGGTGGCGTCGTCGCCACGATCGGCGACACTGTCATCGACGGCACCGTCCGCACCCGCATCGAGCAACTGAAGTCACGGCTGTAGAGAACGAGCAAGGGAACCATCACATGGCAGAGCTCACACTGAGCGCCCGCGACATCGCTGAGGCGCTGAAGAAGAACCTCGACGGCTACCAGCCCTCGCTGGAAGCACGGACCGTCGGCCGCGTCGCCGAGGTCGGCGACGGCATCGCCCGCATCTTCGGCCTGCCCGACTGCGGCGTCAACGAACTGCTCGAGTTCGAGGACGGCACGGTCGGTCTCGCCCTCAACCTCGACGAGGAGTCGATCGGCGCGGTCGTGCTCGGCGACGGCTTCGGTGTGGAGGAGGGCCAGGCGGTGAAGGCCACCGGGCAGATCCTCTCCGTCCCCGTCGGCGACGCGCTGCTCGGCCGGGTCATCAACGCGCTCGGTACGCCGATCGACGGCAAGGGCGACATCGTCGGTGGCATCTCCCGCCGTGTCGAGATCCAGGCGCCCGGCATCATGGGCCGCCAGCCGGTGCACGAGCCGTTGCAGACGGGGATCAAGGCGATCGACGCGATGACGCCGATCGGCCGTGGCCAGCGCCAGCTGATCATCGGTGACCGCAAGACGGGCAAGACCACCATCGCCGTCGACGCGATCATCAACCAGCGCGGCCTCGGTGTGAAGTGCATCTACGTCGCCATCGGCCAGAAGGGCTCCACCGTCGCCCAGACCGTGGAGACCCTGCGCCAGTACGGCGCCCTCGAGTACACCGTCGTCGTGGCCGCTCCGGCCAGCGATCCGGCCCCGTTCAAGTACCTCGCCCCCTACGCCGGTTGCGCCCTCGGGCAGCACTGGATGGAGAACGGCGAGCACGCCCTCATCGTCTACGACGACCTGTCCAAGCAGGCCGAGGCCTATCGCCAGCTGTCGCTGCTGCTGCGCCGCCCGCCCGGCCGCGAGGCCTACCCGGGCGACGTGTTCTACCTCCACAGCCGCCTGCTGGAGCGCGCCGCCAAGCTGAGCAAGGCGCTCGGCTCCGGTTCGCTCACCGCGCTCCCGGTCATCGAGACGAAGGCCGGCGACGTGGCGGCCTACATCCCGACGAACGTGATCTCGATCACCGACGGCCAGGTGTACCTGCAGGACAACCTGTTCAAGTCCGGCGTGCGCCCGGCCGTGGACGTGGGCATCTCCGTGTCGCGCGTGGGTGGTGCGGCACAGGTCAAGGCGATGAAGAGCGTGTCCGGCACGCTCAAGCTCGACCTCGCCCAGTTCCGCGAGCTGGAGGCGTTCGCCACGTTCGGTTCCGAGCTCGACGCGATCTCCAAGGCCCAGCTCGAGCGTGGCTACCGTCTCGTCGAGCTGCTCAAGCAGCCGCTGAACAGTCCGATGCCCGTCGAGGAGCAGGTCGTGTCGGTGTTCGCCGGCACCAAGGGCTACCTCGACGACCTGCCCGTCTCCGAGGTCAAGCGGTTCGAGCACGAGCTGCTGGACCACTTCCGCAGCACGCAGGCGGGTCTGCTCGCCGAGCTGCGGTCCAACCCGAAGGCCGACGTGCCGCCCGAGCTCGGCGATCTGATCGCCTCGTTCAAGGCGCAGTTCGTCGCTGCGGGCCGGCCCGGCATCGTCGTCGATCCGATCAAGGTCGACGCCGGCGAGGTCGGCGAGGCCGAGAGCGACAAGACCCTGGCGACGGAGTGATGGACGACGGCGCAGTCCGTGGAACGACCGACATGGTCGTGCCGCGCCGAGGGAAGCGCCAGCGACGAGGCGCACCCGAGCGAGGAGAACCGAAGGGCCGACGAGTGAGGGCAATCAGCAGGGCCGACGAGCGAGGGCATCGATAGTGGCTGGCGGTCAGGAACGAATCCTTCGCGGACGCATCCGCAGCGTCCAGGCGACGAAGAAGATCACGCGCGCCATGGAGCTCATCTCCGCGTCCCGGATCGTCAAGGCTCAGGCGCGGGTGCACGCAGCCGTGCCGTACAGCAACCTGATCACCGACGTGGTCAGGGACCTCGCGGCCTCCGGCGGCTCCACGGCATCGTCGTCGCTGCTCGCCGGTCGGGGCACGGTCGGTCGCACCGCGTACGTCGTCATCGCCGCCGATCGCGGGCTGTGCGGCGGCTACAACGCCGGCGTCCAGCGCGCCGCCGAAGGCGAGATCAAGGCCGACGTCGTCGCCGGTCGCGAGTACACGATCGTCGCCGTCGGTCGCAAGATCGAGGGCTACTTCCGGTTCCGCGGCTACGACATCAACCGTTCGTTCACCGGCTTCAGCGATCAGCCGTCCTATGAGAACGCACGCGAGATCGGTCGCCACGTGATCGACCTGTTCACATCCGGCGCAGTCGACCGGGTCGAGCTCGTCTACACCCGGTTCATCACGGCCGGTTCGCAGGAGGTCGTGCTGCGGCCGCTCGTCCCGCTCGACGCGGCGACGATCGAGGGTGGCGACGGCCAGGGTCAGACGGCCGACGGCGCCACCGCGGACTTCGAGTTCGAGCCCGACCCCGCGACGATCCTCGACACGCTGCTGCCGCGCTACGTCGAAGCTCGCGTCTACGCCGCGCTGCTCAACGCCGCGGCGAGCGAGTACGCGTTCAAGCAGCGCGCCATGAAGAGCGCCACCGACAACGCCGAGGAACTGATCAAGAGCCTCAGCCGGATCATGAACCGCGCCCGCCAGGACGCGATCACCACCGAGATCATGGAGATCGTCAGTGGCGCCGAAGCTCTCGGCAAGGACGTGAGCAAGGACCGGGTCTCCACGGAGGAGAGCCGCTCGCGCAACACCGCCTTCAACGTTTCTCAGGCAGAAAGGGTCAGCCAATGACCATGACCGAGCCCACTGCGACCCGTCAGGACGGGCGCGTCGTGTCCATCGCCGGCCCGGTGATCGACGTCGAGTTCCCCCGCGGCTCGCTCCCCGAGCTGAACCGTGCCCTCGAGTTCACCGTGTCGGTCGACGGCAAGGACGTCAA
>JAODBQ010000175.1 GCA_025464045.1 Ilumatobacteraceae bacterium | reverse complement strand
GGGATGCGCGCCCTCGGGGACCCCGACGTCTTCATGGCGACCGACCTCGGGGTGCGGCATGCCCTCACCGCGCTCGGGTGCGACCCGAAGCCGAAGGCGGCCGCCGCACTCGCCGAGCGATGGAGCCCATGGCGCTCGTACGCGCTGCACCACCTGTGGGCCTCGCTCGCTGATGCGAGGACGTCCTGATGGCGACCGCACCGCCGGGCGCGCTGCACATGACGACGGTGCCGTCACCCGTCGACGAGCTGCGGCTCTTCGCCAGTGGGCGCGGGCTGCGCGCGATCCTGTGGCAGCGCCACGAGGCGCGCCGCGTCCCGTTCGACGGCGCGATGATCGTCGACGGCGAGACCGACATCCTCCGCGAGGCCGCTCGCCAGCTCGGCGAGTACTTCGCCGGCCGGCGCGAGGAGTTCGACCTGCCGCTCGATCCGGTTGGGACACCCTTCCAGCACGAGGCATGGGCGGTGCTGCGCACGATCCCGTTCGGTGCGACGATGACGTACGGCGAGCAGGCCAAGCTGCTCGGCGATCCCGGCAAGGCCCGTGCGGTCGGTGCGGCCAACGGACGCAACCCGCTGAGCATCGTCGTCCCGTGCCACCGCGTGATCGGCTCCACGGGCAAGCTCACCGGGTTCGCCGGCGGCCTCGACGTCAAGGCCTGGCTGCTCACCCACGAGCACACACGCGCTACTGGTCACCATCCCACCGAGCATCGTGCGGCCACTTGATGACCAGAAGCAACCCGGACCCGTTCGAGCACACGGAGGATTGATGATGACGACCCTGGACGATGCGATGCGACTCGCCGCGCGGGAGCAGTACCTCGCCGTTGTCTCGACGCTCCGCGCGGACTCGACGATCCAGTCGTCGCTCGTCAACGCCGGCGTCTTCGCGCACCCGATGACCGGGCAACCGGCGATCGCGTTCGTGACCTACGGCAAGGTGAAGCTGCAGAACCTGCGTGTCCGCCCGCAGCTCACCGTCACGTTCCGTTCATCGTGGGAGTGGGCGACGATCGAGGGTGGGGCCGAGCTGATCGGTCCCGACGACGCCCATCCGTCGATCGACGCCGAGCGCCTGCGCCTGCTGCTGCGCGAGGTCTTCGTCGCCGCCGGTGGCCAGCACGACGACTGGGACGCCTACGACGCGACGATGCTCGCGCAGCGTCGCACCGCCGTCTTCGTCGCCCCGTCCCGCATCTACAGCAACTGACCGCGCGGCTCCGCCGCGCGAACCGGGACCAGAGGTGCTCAAGTGCGCGTCGAGAGGTGCCGATGACGGGCGGTGCGGTTGGAACGCAGTGACGCGACGAGCGCGAGGCGACGTTGATCGAGCCGACGTTCGAGCCGGGGACCCACACCGCACGGGAACCGGGCGATGAACGGTTGGAGGACCGCTTGGCCCGGCTCGCCCAGTTGCACGACGCCGGGCACCTCGACGACGCCGAGTATCGGGCCGCGAAGGCGTTGATCCTCGCGCCGCGGCCGGCCGGACCGCGGGCTGACCCAGTCACGGCCGGGTTCCCCACTGGAACGCTGATCGGGACGTCAACCGGAGCGAACGGTGCCGGGCGCACCGCAACCACGCCGACGGTGCGCACCATCGGACGGCTGCCGTGGTGGGGATGGCTGCTGATCGCGGTCGTGCTCGGCTTCGCCATCGCCTGCCTCGGAGCGGTGTTCACCGGACTGCAGGGGCCGGCTGGCCCGGTGCTGTGCCGGAACGGCACGTTCGTGGCCGGGAGCACCTCAGAACGGTTCGCCGACGGCACCACCTACGACATCGATTCGGCCTGCCTGGGCGGCAACGGTTCGGCGGAGCACCTCTCCGGACTGGCGATCACGGGTGTCCTCTGGGCCGAGTACACGCTCGCGCTGCTGGTGATCATCGCCGTGCTGGTCTGGGTGATCCGCGGCCTGCGCGGGCCGCCCCGCCTCGACGACACCATTGGATGACTCGTCGTCGAACCCTCAGGGGAGACCGGCGTGGGGCGAGTCGACCTGCAGCGTGTAGATCGCGCCCTCGGCCTTGCCGGCGACGTCGGCCTCGTGGGTGCCGGTCGCGCAGAGCACGAACAGCGTGCGACCGTCGTCGCCCCCCAGCGCGCAGGCGAAGGTCGGCAGCGGCGTGGCCACGCGGTGGGTGACCTCGCCACCTTCGACGACGCGCACGACCTGCGACCCGAACGCGTCGGCGAACCAGATGCCACCGTCGGCGTCCAGCGTGCAGCCGTCAGGTGCGGTCCCCTCGACGTGGGCCCACTGGCGCCGCGGGCCGAGCGTCGCGTCGTCGTTGATCGCGAAGGCTTCGTAGCCGCCGCCGTAGCTCTCGCCGACGATCAGCGTCGACCCGTCCGGCGTGATCACCGAGCCGTTCGGGAACCTCAGACCGGAGGCCGCGACGGACACCGATCCGTCCGGCCGGACGAGCATCAGGTCGGCTTCGGCGAAGTCTGCCCCGGCGTAGAAGTCGTAGCCGAAGTTGCCGACGTAGGCGTTGCCCGACTCGTCGACGACCATGTCGTTGCACAGACCGGCGGCGAACGAGGAGAGGTCGGCGTGTTCCACCAGCGTGCCCCCCTCGTCGCGCAGGACCTTCTTGTCCTTCATCGACACGACCAGCATCCGGCCGTCCGGCAGCCATCCGAGACCGGACATCTGATCGCCGAGCTCGGAGTGCACGGTCTCGCGCTTGCCGTCGGTCGACACCGTGTAGATCGCCCGCTGGAAGAAGTCGCAGTACCAGAGCGCGCCGTCGTGCCAGCGCGGTCCCTCGCCGAAGTCGACCCCACCGATGAGGTGCTGCAGCTCGCTCATCGCGCCATCTCGGTCGGCGCGACGGCGGTGCGGGGCAGCGCGGGGAGCACGGGCGTGGAACGTGGCATCCACGAATGATTGCCCCGCCGCACCCGCCGTGGACGAGTCCGACG
>JAODBQ010000124.1 GCA_025464045.1 Ilumatobacteraceae bacterium | reverse complement strand
GGTTGGCGCGGTTGCCCTGGCCGAGCACGTTGCCCGCGGCGTTCATCCCGATCGCCTTCGTGCCGGGCCCGTTGCAGATGATCACCGGACCGACCGGCATCGTCGTCGCCAGCACGCCGTGGATGTTGAACTCGTCGTTGCAGATCGCCTCGAGCGCGGCGAGCACCCACGGCAGGTACTCCGGCTTGCAGCCGGCCATCACCGCGTTGATCGCGACCTTCTCGACCGTGACCTCGACGAGGTCGGGGGGGACCACGGCAACGATCTCGCTCGGCGCGCGGGTCGTGCCCTCGAGCATCCGCAGGACCCGCTCCGGCGTGGGCGGCACGACCGGCAGGCCGTCGGTGAAGCCGCGATCGAACATCACCTCGATCTCGTCGTCGAGGTCGGCGAGCTCGATCCGGCGCGACTTGAGGACGTCGCCGCTGAACCGGGCGCGCAGCGCGTCGACGCGATCGGGGTCGACGCTCATCGAGCCGCAGCCCGGCCGCATCGGCGGGAGGTCGTCGCCGAGGTCGGCGATGCCGCTGATCCGTTGCCAGTCGGAGCGCAGCCAGCCGACGGTGCGCTCGACCTCCATCCCATGCTCGACGCGGATCAGCGTCGGGACGGTCTCGATGTCGTGGTGCCAGCTCAGTTCGAGCTCGTCGTCGAGGATCGGCGAGACGCCGGCCGGGAAGTCGGGATCGTCCTGCGTGTACACGGTGGCGCCGATCCGCGCCAGGAGCGGCGCCACCATCCGGCACGTCTCGCACTCCTCCTTGACGACGACGACGAGACCGTCGGGCAGCGGCGGTCTCGCCGAGCTCGACTGGGCCGCGGTCGACGTGGACGTCGGATCCGCGGTGACTGCGGTCGCGGGTGCGCTGTCTGATGCCGTGGTGGTGCTCATCGGAGGAACTCCATGATCCGTTCGTTGGCTTCGTCGGGCTGCTCGACGTGGACGAAGTGGCCGGGGAAGCCGTGCGGGCACGATGCCAACGGGCCCTCGCCGATCGTCAGGTAGGCGACGTCGACGCCGTTGACGGTGACCCCGCGTTGCTCGATGCCGGCCATGCCTCGCCAAGGTACTGCGGCCGGTGCGACGAAGGTCACGCCGGAGGTCGGTTTACCGTCGCGACCAAAGCGGCATATCGTGAGGTCGAGGGGGTGTGTCTGTTGAAGGTCACGTTCTACGGCGTGCGCGGTTCGACGCCGTGCAACAGTGGAGAGATCGCTCGGTACGGCGGCAACACGTCCAGCGTGGTCGTCGACACACCCGGCGAGCCGCCGTTGCTCCTGGATCTCGGCACCGGGCTGCGCTACTTCGGGCGCACGTGCGCGCTCGACGGATCGTTCCGCGCCTCGGCGCTCGTGTCCCACCTGCACTGGGATCACACCCAGGGCCTGCCCTTCTTCGCGCCGCTGCTCTGCTCCGGTGCCGAGCTCGACGTCTACGCGCCGATCCCCGAGGACGGTCGCTCGCTCGTCGAGGTCTTCGACGCGACGATCTGCCCGCCGCTGTTCCCACTGACGATCGGCGAGTTCCCCGGCACGGTGCGTTTCCATGACACATCGGAATCCGAGTTCTCGATCGGCGGCGTGCGCGTCACCGCCCGCGAGATCCCGCACGTCGGCCGCACGCTCGGCTACCGGGTCGAGGCCAACGGCCGCAGCATCGCCTACCTGTCCGATCATCAGCAGCCGATCGACGGGCGCTTCACCGTCACACCCGGAGCGCTCGAGCTGGTCCGCGGCGTCGACCTGATGATCCACGACTCGCAGTACACCGTCACGGAGTTCGCCAAGAAGGCGACGTGGGGGCACTGCACGCCGGAGTACGCGATGTGGCTCGCCGGCCGCGCCGGCGCGAAGCGGCTGGCGCTGTTCCACCACGACCCGAACCGCACCGACGACGCACTCGACGAGCTGAAGGTCTGTGGCGCGGTGATGGCCGAGCGGTTCGGCTTCGAGCTGCTGATCGCCGCCGAAGGGCTCGTCGTCGACCTGACCTGAGCGGGCGTGGTCCACGTCGACCGATGTCGACGGAGGACGGACGTCGACGGATGTCGACGGATGAGGACGGTGCGATCGCAGGGGCAGCCGTAGCCTGACGACCGTGATCGGTGCGGTGGCGGCGGGCGTCGTCGGGGCGGTGTTCGTCGTCTCCGGTGTCACGAAGCTGGCCCGACCACAGCAGTGGCGCGCGCAGTCGCGCGAGCTCGTCGCACCGACGCGGCTGCTCGACGGCGTGCCGATCTTCGAGGTCGCGCTCGGTGCGGTGCTCGCCGTGCAGTGGCAGCGACACGTGTTCGGGTGGGTCGCCGCGGCTGTGCTCGCGGCATTCACGGTGCTGATCGCGGTGCGCCTCGCTCAGGGCCGGCGACCTCCGTGCGCGTGCTTCGGCACGTTCAGCGCGGCGCCGATCGGTTGGGGTCACCTCGTGCGCAACGGAGCGCTGATCGCCCTGGCGATCCTCGCCGCCGTCGCCTGACGGCGAGCCCGGCGTCCGGCGCTCGGCCGGCGCGACCGCGGATCACCTCGTGGTCGAGAGCACGAACTCGGTCACCTTGGCCTCGTCGCGCCAGCGCTCGTAGCGCCCGCTCGGGCCGCCATGACCGGCTCCCATCTCGCACTTGAAGACCAACGGCGCTCTGTTCGTGCGCAGCGCGCGGAGCTTGGCCACCCACTTCGCCGGCTCGTGGTAGCTGACGCGCGGATCGTTCAGTCCGGCCGTGACGTACACCGCCGGGTAGGCGGTCGCGATCGTGTTGTCGTACGGCGAGTAGCTCTCGATGTAGCTCGCCCACGGCTCCTGGCGCGGGTCTCCCCACTCCTCCCACTCGGTCACCGTGAGGGGCAGGCTCGGGTCGCTCATCGTGGAGACGACGTCGACGAACGGCACCTCGGCGACGACCGCAGCGAAGAGGTCGGGGCGCATGGTGGTGCAGGCGCCGACCAGGAGACCGCCGGCCGATCCGCCGCGGACGGCCATCTTGCCGGGCGCGGCCCACCCCTGCGCGACGAGGTGCTCGGCGCAGGCGATCGTGTCGGTGAACGTGTTGCGCTTGTGCAGCAGCTTGCCGTCGAGGTACCAGCGACGGCCGAGCTCGCCACCGCCGCGCGGGTGGACCAGTGCCCACGCGACGCCGCGATCGAGCAACGACAGCCGCGCCGCGCTGAACCACGGAGCCATCGACATCTCGTAGCTGCCGTACCCGTAGACGAGGCACGGGTTGGTCCCGTCGGGCGTGACGTCGGCGCGGCGCACGATGTCGACGGGCACCTTCGTGCCGTCTGGCGCCGTCGCCCACTCGCGGGTGGCGACGTAGTTCGTGAGGTCGGCGTTGGGCACCGGGGTCTGCTTCAGCAACGTGCGCTCACCGGTGCGCAGGTCCTGCTCGTACACCGACGCAGACGTGGTGAACGACTGGTAGTCGAACCGGATCGTGTTGGTCTCCCAGTTCGGGTTCGAGTCGAGATCGACGTCGTGCGGCTCGTCGCCGAGCTCGAGCACCTGCTCCGTGCCGTCGCGGAAGAGGATTCGCAACCGGGTCTGGGCGTCGGCCCACTCGTGGAGCACGAGGTGATCGGCGAACGGATCGACAGACGTGATCCGGCGGCCCGGCTGGTGGGCGACCAGCTCGGTCCACTCGCCGGGGGCGTCGAGCGGGGCAGTCATCACCCTGAAGTCCTCGGCATCGAGGTTGGTGACGACGACGAACGAGTCGCCCCAGTGGTCGACCGAGTACTCGAGGTCGTCGACCCGCGGTCGCACCACCACCGGCGTCGCCGTCGGATCGCCCGCGGGCACGAGGTGCGCCTCCGAGCTGAGCTTGCTGCCCGATTCGATCACGATCCACTCGCCGCTGCGCGTGCGCCCGACGCCGACGAAGAACCGCTCGTCGGGGTCCTCGTACACGAGGACGTCGTCGGCCTGCGCGGTGCCGAGCCGGTGGCGCCAGACGCGGTGCGGCCGCATCTGCTCGTCTGGGGTGACGTAGAAGACATGCTCGTCGTCGCTCGACCACGCGGTGCCACCCCACGTCGTGTCGGTGATCACATCGTCCAGGTCCGAGCCGGTGGCGAGGTCGCGGATGCGCAACGTGTAGCGCTCGCTGCCGTTGTCGTCGCTGCTCCAGGCCAGGAGGCGGTGATCCGGGCTGACGGTGAACGAGCTGAGCGAGAAGTACTCCTTGCCGGCCGCCTCGACGTTCTCGTCGAGCAGCGCGTGCTCGGTCGCCGTGCTCGCGCTGCGCCCGCGGCAGTGGATCGGGTAGCTGCTGCCCTCCTCGGTCCGGCTGACGTACCACCAGTCGTCCTTGCGCACGGGTGCCGACAGGTCCGTCTCCTGGACCCTCGAACGCAGCTCGTCGAAGAGGTGCTCGATCGCGGGGGCGTGCTCGTCGAACCAGACGTCGGCGTAGGCGTTCTCCTCCTCGAGGTACTCGATCGTGGCGGGGTCGTCCCGATCGCGCAGCCACGCCCACGGGTCCTCGACATCGCCGGTCGGTCGGTGCCACGTGTGGGGGATCTGTGGAGCGACTGGTTCACGCACGGTGGTAACGGTACTGGCGATCGTGGGGGCCCGGGCGTGGCCCGCTATCGTCGGATCGGTCATGCGGGTGTGGATCGACCAGGACCTCTGCACGGGAGACGGGCTCTGTCTCGACCACTGTCCCGACGTCTTCGTGCAGCTCGAGGACGGCATCGCCTACGTCGCCGAGATGGCCGTCGCACTGAACGATCCGGGCGGCTCCGGGAGCCTCGCGTTCGTGCCCGAGCGGCATCGTCAAGCCACGATCGACGCGGCGCTCGACTGCCCCGGCGAGTGCATCTTCATCGAGATCGAGACGCCCAAGGCCCTGCGCGCGTCGGCCGCCTGATCGCGGCCTCCTCGTACTCCTGATCTCCGCTCGACGTCGTCCGGCTGCCGCACTGGTTCGCCCACGCACCCCCCGTCCCGGCTCGGGCAATGTTCCCGGTGCCCTCGTTGCCGGGCATCCTCGGCCGTTCGTAAACGAGCGGTTCCAAGCCCAAGCCCCAGCCCCAGCGCCGGCTCCGGCCCGGCCCTGGCCCACCCGCCCGGTGGCCGGCGAGGTGGGCGCGGGCTGTGCCAGATGTGGCTCACAGCGCGCCCACCCGCCCGGTGGCCGCCGGGGTGGGCGCGGG
>JAODBQ010000022.1 GCA_025464045.1 Ilumatobacteraceae bacterium | reverse complement strand
GCGGGGCTCCTCGCACTGCTGCTGCTCACCGAATCCCGCCGCCCGGCGCGCAGCGCTGCGGATGGATCGCTGGTGCTCCTCGCCGCCCAGGACCGTGCCTGCTGGGACCGCGCCCTGATCGCCGAGGGTCAGGCGCTCGTGCGCGCCTGCCTCCGTCGGAACATGCCCGGGCCGTACCAGATCCAGGCGGCGATCGCCGCGGTGCACAGCGATGCTGCCACGGCCGAGGCGACCGACTGGTCACAGATCCTCCAGCTGTACGACCAGCTCCTGGCGCGCGTGCCGACCTCGGTCGTCGCGCTCAACCGTGCGGTCGCGCTGGCCGAGCTGGACGGTCCCGACGTCGGCCTGGCCGCGGTCGAGGTCCTCGACGGCACGGAGCTCGCCGAGTACCACCTCTTCCACGCGACGCGCGCCGACCTCCTCGTCCGACTCGGCCGCCTCGGCGACGCCGCCGACGCCTACGCGCGCGCCCTGGCGCTCGCCACGAACGCCACGGAGCGCGCCTTCCTCAGCGCCCGCCTCCGTTCCGTGCACCCGCACCCCTGACACCTGCTGCCGCCGGGCCGACGGCAACGACCAGTTCGCCGGCGCTGTCGGGTGCGCTGGACGACGTGCTGGCCAACACGTGATCCACGGCCCACGGTGCCGACCTGACGAATTCGTCAACTGTGGCGCGCACGATTGGCCTGACGGACTCGCCGGTCGGCACACTGCGGGTGACGGGTCCGAACGGGATCCGCAGAGCGTGGGGGTACGCCGTGGTGGACTTCAGGGAGATCGGCAAGAAGCTGAGCAACTGGGGCAGGTGGGGTGCCGACGACGAGCGGGGCACGGTCAACCTGATCACCCCGGAGCGGATCGCCGCGGCGGCGCAGCTGGTCAAGCGCGGCGCGATCTTCGACCTCGGGATCCCGTTCGACGGCAACGGTCCGCAGCCCGGTGGCGGCCGAATCAACCCGGTCCGGCTGATGTCGGAGACCGGCGAGCAGCAGGGCGACTTCCCGGGCGCGTTCCACTACGCCGACGACTTCGTGTTCATGCCGCTGCAGGCGGCGTCGCAGTGGGACGGCCTGGCCCACGTGTTCTACGACGACAAGCTGTACAACGGCTTCCCGTCGAGCGACGTCGGGCCGCACGGGGCGATGCACTGCTCGATCGACAAGCTCGCCAAGGGCATCGTCGGGCGAGGCGTGCTGCTCGACATCGCCCGGCTGAAGGGCGTCGACTGGCTGCAGGCCGGTGAGGTGATCACGCCCGCCGACCTCGACGCCGCGGCGACGGCGCAGGGCGTCACCGTGGGCGCCGGGGACATCCTCTTCTTCCGGACCGGGTGGCGGACGAAGTTCAAGCGCGAGGCGAACGCCACCGAGTTCATGGCCGGCGAGCCGGGTCTTGGGATCGCCTGCGCCGAGTGGCTGCACGACCGCGACGTTGCCGTCATCGCCTCCGACAACTGGGCGGTCGAGGTGCTGCCGGGTGAGATCGACGGCGAGCTGCTCCCGGTGCACATGGTCCTGATCCGCGACATGGGCATGACGCTCGGCGAGATCCTCGACCTCGACGAGCTCGCCGAGGACTGCGCGTCGGACGGTGTGTACGAGTTCCTGCTCACCGCCCCACCGATCAAGTTCACCCGCGCCGTCGGCTCGCCGATCAACCCCCTCGCGATCAAGTAGCGGTGAGCGTTCCGGTCGCCGCCAGCACCGTACGAACGGTTCCGGCGGCGACCAGTCGCCGGTTCAGCCGGAGGGCGTGAGCCGGTCGCGCAGCTCGCGCTTGATGATCTTGCCGCTGACGGTCTTCGGCATCTCGTCGATGAACACCACCGACTTCGGCTTCTTGTAGCCGGCGAGGTTGTCGCGTGACACGGCGATGATCTCCGCCTCGGTGGCGGTCATCCCGCTGCGCAGCACGATGACGGCGGTGACCTTCTCCCCCCACATCACGTCGGGGATGCCGACGACGGCGGCCTCCGACACTGCCGGGTGCTGGTAGAGCACCTCCTCCACCTCGCGGCTGTACACGTTCTCACCGCCGGTGATGATCATGTCCTTCATCCGGTCGACGATGTAGAAGAAGCCCTCGTCGTCGCGCCGGGCCATGTCGCCGGTGTGGAACCAGCCGTGCTCGAAGGCCTTGGTCGTGCCCTCCTCGTTGCGGAAGTAGCCCTTGAGGACCTGCTCGCCCTTGATCACGATCTCGCCGACCACGCCTGGCGGGCACTCGTTCATCTGCTCGTCGACGACCTTCACGTCGGCCAGGCACATCGGCGTCCCGCACGAGGCGAGGAGGTGCTCGGCGCCGTTGACCGCCCGTTCGTGTGCCGACTTCGGGAACGTGAGCACGTTGCCGCCGAGCTCGGTCATCCCGAAGCCGGAGTAGACGATCGGCCCGAACCGCTTGATCGCCGCGCGCAGCACCTCGACGGGCATCGCGGCCGCGCCGTAGCCGATGCTGCGCAGGCTGCTGAGGTCGTAGTCGTCGATCATCGGGTGCTGGAGGAGCATGTTCAGCATCGTTGGGGCCATCGCCGAACCGGTGATCTGGTACTGGTCGACGAGCCGCATGAACAGCTCGGGCTCGAACATCGGGGTGAGGACGATCTGTCCACCGCGCACGTGGTTGACGGGCACCGCGTAGCCCGACACGTGGCACAGCGGGAACGCCATCAGCACCCGCTCGTCCGGCTGCGGCGCGTACTCGATCACCGAGTTCAGCGCAGCCACGACGAGGTTCTTGTGGGTCAGCATCGCCCCCTTCGGGAAGCCGGTCGTGCCGCTCGTGTAGAGCAGCCAGGCGGTCGAGTCCTCGTCGACGACGAGGTCCGGCTCCTCGGCGGATGCCGCGCCGACGAGGTCCGCGTAGGTCGGGTGGCCGCCCGGTGCGTCGCCGATGACGACGATGGTCTTCAGTGACGGCAGCGTGCCGAGCAACGGCTCGAGCATCTCGAGGTACTTCGGTTGGACGACGAGCACGCTGGCTGCGGCGTTGTTCAGGATCCAGGCCCACTCCTTGGGGTGCAGGCGGTAGTTCAGGAACGTCAACGCCATCCCGGCCGACGGCACGCCGTAGTACATCTCCACGTACTCCGGCACGTTCTCGGCGAGGATGGCCACGCGGTCACCGGGCGTGGCGATGCTCAACATCGCGTTGGCCACCTGCAGCATCCGGTCGCGCAGCTCGCCGAACGTGACCACCCGGTCCGGCTCCACGGCGGTGTCGATCAACGCGATCCGGTCCGGGTACTTGCGCCCGTTCAGCCGGATGATCTCTCCGAGCAACATCTCTCAACCCCCACGGTTGCACCGGCCCCACAGCCGATCAGCACTTGACGACGGTATCAAGTCGCCCGACGGCTCGCGCCACGCTGCGGGGGCTTGGTGGCGTACGCGAGCCCGTCGCGCATGGACGTGACGTCGCGGAAGTAGGTGATGCCGATCGCGTTGCAGTAGAGCCTGGTGAGCTGGCGGGACGTCTCCTCCAGATCGAACGACGACGCCTCGAGCACGATCGAGACGTAGGCGGTGCGATCGACCATGCACCCGAGGATCTCCGCCGCGTACCGGGGATCGATGTGCTCGTCGACGTCGCCACGCTCCTGCCAGCGGGCGATCGCCGCGGTGTTGCGCACGATCCAGCCGACACGCGTCGCCCGGCGGATCTCCGCCAGCCCGGTGGACAGCGTCGCGGCCTGCTCCAGCGCCGCCATCAGCCGGGCGTTGTCGCAGTACGCGGTGAGGTAGCCGCGGTTCGCCCGCTCGATGCGATGGGAGAGGCTCGCGCCCTCCGCGGGCGGTTGCTCGGTCATCACCCGGTTGAACTCCATGAACAGGTCGTGGATGATCTCGCCGAAGATCTGCTCCTTGGAATCGAAGTACGTGTAGAAGGTGCCGTGCGCGACCCGCGCTCGCGTGGAGATCTGGTTGACGCTCGTGTCCTGGAAACCGTGCTTCTCGAACAGGTTCCGTCCCGACCGCTTCAATGCTGCTCGGGTGCGCGCGCCCCGTGCGGTCACCGGCGGCGCGATCGGCTGGGATGCGGCCTGCCGCGCGCGGCGTTCGGTTTGGTTGCTCAATCGGCTCTCCTGCTCAAGAGGCGTGCGCCTCCCCCACTCCCCGGCACAACAATCGCATGGTGTTGACGGAGTCGTCAACTTGCTGTTCCTCGGCCGTCCGAGCAGGCGACTACGCTCGCCTGCGGACGCGTCCGAGGGCGCGGGTCCGCACGAGCCGGGGGGCACGCCGTGATCGTCAAGGAGGGCAAGTCGCCGCGCATCATGCCGTTCGCGATGGACGGCATCGAGCGTGATCCGCAGGGGGTGCTGCGCTACACCGGCCTCGAGTCGTCGCTGCTGCACATGCTGCGTACGTCCGTTGCCGCGCATCCCGACAAGGAGTGCATCGTCGTCGTCGGTGCCGAGCGGGTGACCTACCAGGAGCTGTGGGATCGCTCGACCCGCGTCGCCGGCGGTCTCGCCGCTGCGGGCGTCCGGCCGGGCGACCGCGTCGCCAACCGCTACCCCAACGGACTGGAGTGGGTGCTCGCGTTCTGGGGCACGTTGATGGCCGGCGCCGTGGTCGTGCCGGTCAACACCCGGCTGTCCGACGGCGAGGTCGAGTACGTGATCACGGACTCGGGTTCGGGCTACGTGTTCGAGCCGGACGCGGCGTTGCCCGACGGCGAGCCACTGGTCACGGAGGACGCCGGGCCGTCCACGTTGGCGGCGATCTTCTACACCAGCGGCACGACGGGCTTCCCGAAGGGGGCGATGACGACCCACGAGAACTTCCTGTCGAACAGCGAGACCTGCCGGCGGATCATGTTCTTCCCCGACGACGTCGATCTGCGCAACCTGGTGTCCGTGCCGTTGTTCCACGTCACCGGCTGCAACAGCCAGCTGATCGTCACGACTGCGGTCGGCGGCACGACGGTGATCATGCCGACGTTCGACGTGCAGCTGTTCCTGCGCACCGCGGTCCAGGAGCGGATCAACATCCTCACCTCGGTACCGGCGATCTACTGGCTGGCGATGAGCCAGCCGAACTTCGCCGACTTCGACCTCGGCGCCGTGCGCTGGGTCACCTACGGCGGCGCGCCGACCGCCCCCGACGTCGTCGCCAGGCTGCGCGCGTCGTTCCCGAAGGCCAAGCTCGGCAACGGTTTCGGGTTGACCGAGACGTCGTCGGTGTCGACGTTCCTGCCCGACGAGTGGGCGGAAGCGCGCCCGGAGACCGTCGGGTTCGCCGCGCCGCCGGTGGAGGTCGACCTGTTCGAGGTCGACGAGGTCTCCGGGGTCGGCGAGCTGCTGATCCGCGGCCAGAACATCGTCGCCGGCTACTGGAACAAGCCGGAGCAGACGCGGGAGACGTTCGTCGACGGTTGGCTGCACACCGGCGACCTTGCTCGCGTCGACGACGACGGCTTCGTCCAGATCGTCGACCGCAAGAAGGACATGGTCAACCGTGGCGGCGAGAACGTCTACTGCGTCGAGGTCGAGAACGCGCTCGTCGAGCACCCGGCCGTGTTCGAGGTGGCCGTGCTCGGCGTGCCCGACACGATGATGGGCGAGAAGGTCGGCGCGGT
>JAODBQ010000349.1 GCA_025464045.1 Ilumatobacteraceae bacterium | reverse complement strand
GTCGCACCGCTGAGGCAGATCACGCCCCCGAGCACCATGAAGGGCACGGTGTTGGCGATCAGGTGCCCGAAGCCGACGTGCAGGAAGGGTGCGAACAGCACGCCGTCCAGCCCGTCGAGGCGACGTGGGCGGATCCCGAAGCGGTCGAGGCGACCGTCGAGCGGGAGGTCGATCACCTCGACGGCCCACATGGCCGCGACCATGAACAGCATCGGCAGGAACGCCTCGCCCGGGCGACGCGTCGTGGCGACCTCGGTGGTCGACGTGCTCACCCCGTCATGATCGCAGCTTGTGGCGCCGTTCGGTCGACGCCGTCGGCACGAGCGTGCGGAGATGCGGCTCCGAACGTCAGCCGAACGTGTCGACACCTCGGGGGAGGCGGTCGATCGTCCAACCGAGCTCGGTGATGGCGAGTCGACAGGCGAAGCGGTCGGTCATCCCGCCGACGTAGGCGACTGCGGCGTGCAGCGCCGGTTCGCTGCCCGCGTCGGCCTCCGGCGCTCCCGGCAGTTGCGTCGGGTTCGTGGCGTAGTGCTCGACCAGGGCGCGCAGCAGCGCGATCACCGCGGCGGCCTGCTCCTTGGACGCCGGGCGGAGGTAGACGTGCTCGTAGTTGAACCGTCGGAAGTCCGCCAGCGCGGTGGCGTCTGGCGTCGTCATCCCGATCCTGCCGGTCGTCGATGCGGCGTCGATCATCGCGCTGATGAAGGTGCCGAGCTGCCGGCTCCGGCGGGTGCCACAGCGCGCCCGCACGCCGCCGGGAAGGTCGTCCTCGGTGACGATCCCGGCGGCCACGGCGTCCTCGAAGTCGTGGCAGACGTAGGCGATGCGGTCGGCCCAGCTGACGACCTCACCCTCCGGCGTGGTCGGCGCGGGCCGGCTCCAGGAGTGGTTGCGGATCCCGTCGAGCGTCTCCGCGCAGAGGTTGAGCGGGGCGAGCGTCACGTCGGCACCCCAGACCGCGTGATCGAACCCGCCGGTCACGTACGGCGACAGCGCATCCTCGCTGGCGTGGCCGCCGGGACCGTGGCCGCAGTCGTGCCCGAGCGCGATCGCCTCGGCGAGCGCGACGTTCAACCCCAGTGCCCGTGCGACCGACACGGCCACCTGTGCGACCTCGAGCGCGTGGGTGAGACGCGTGCGCTGGTGGTCGTCCGGGAAGACGAACACCTGCGTCTTGCCGGCCAACCGGCGAAAGGCGGCGGAGTGGAGGATGCGGTCCCGATCGCGCTCGAAGCACGTCCGCCACGGGTCCGGCACCTCCTCCAGGGCGCGATCGCCCGCACCGGACGAGTGGGTCGCCAACGTCGCGAGGTGCTCGTGCTCGAGGTCCTCGCGAGCAGCGCGGTCGAACTGGTTGGCCGAGCCGCTGCCCGCCCACGAGTCCGCGTGGGCCAGGTGCACGCCCTCGACCACGACGTGGCCGGCCATCGTCGCGGCCCAGCGTGCGGCGCGTTCGTCGCTCCCTGCCATACCGCGCCAGAGTACCGATGGGGTCCCCGGTATCGTCTGATGTTCCCTATGAGCAGCGGATTTGTCGACGAAGCCCAATTGAACGTGCGCGGAGGCGACGGTGGCGCGGGCGCGGTCGCGTTCCGGCGTGAAGGTCCGGTCGTGCTCGGCGGTCCGAACGGGGGCGACGGCGGCAAGGGCGGCGACGTCTGGCTGGTCGCCAATCGCAACGTCGCCTCGCTCCTCGCGTTCCGCGATCACCCCCACCGCCATGCCACCAGCGGCGCCCACGGCAAGGGCAAGGACCTCCACGGCAAGCGCGGCCACACGATCGAGGTGGCCGTGCCGGAGGGCACCGTGGCCACCGATCTGTACACCGGCGAGCTGCTCGCCGACCTGCCCCACCACGGCGACCGCTGGCTCGCCGCCGCCGGCGGACGCGGTGGTCGCGGCAACGCCAAGTTCCTCTCCAACCGACGCCGCGCGCCGTCGTTCGCCGAGCAGGGCGAGCACGGTGAGGAGCGCTGGATGAAGCTCGAGTTGAAGTTGATGGCCGACGTCGCGCTCGTCGGCTTCCCGAACGTCGGCAAGAGCACGCTGATCAGCGTCATCAGCGCGGCGAAGCCGAAGATCGCGGAGTATCCGTTCACCACGCTCGAACCCCACCTCGGCGTCGTCCGCCTGGACGAGGACACCGAGTTCGTGGTTGCCGACATACCCGGCCTGATCGAGGGCGCGAGCGACGGCAAGGGCCTCGGCCACCAGTTCCTGCGCCACATCGAGCGGGCCCGCGCCCTGTGCGTCATGGTCGACCTGTCGACCGACGCGGTCTCGCCGCAGGAGCAGGAGCGGATCCTGCTGCAGGAGCTGGGCAACTACCGGGCCGAGCTGCTCGACCGCCCGCGCGTCGTCGTCGGCACGAAGAGCGACTCGGCGATCGCCGATTGGGACGGCGACGAGCTGTCCGCCGTGACCGGCCAGGGCGTGCGCGAGCTCGTCGGCCGCCTCGCGTCGATCGTCCACGAGGCGCGAGAGGCCCAACCCCAGGAGGACGGCGTGGTCATCATCCGTCCCGAGGCGGAGGGCGCGCGAGTCGAGCGGCTCGGCGACCACGAGTTCCGGCTGATCGGACGGCAGGTGGAGCGGGTCGTCGCCCTCAACGACGTGACCACGCCCGAAGCGCTCTCCTACATCGACTTCCAGATGAAGCGACTCGGCGTCCAACGACTGCTCGCCCGGGCCGGCGTTGCCGACGGCGACGTCGTCTGGGTCGCCGAGTTCAGCTTCGAGTACCAACGGGAGGCGTAGTGCGCCTCGTCGTCAAGATCGGCACGTCGTCGCTCACCGACGAGCTCGGCGTGATCGATGCCACGGTCATCGCCGGCGTCTGCGCGCAGATCGCCGAGCTGCGCCGGGACGGCCACGAGGTCGTGCTCGTCACCTCCGGCGCGGTCGCCGCCGGCGTCGCCGCGCTCGGACTGGCCGCCCGCCCGGGCGACACCGCCACGCTGCAGGCCCTCGCCGCAGCGGGGCAGAGCCGGTTGATGGAGCAGTACAACCGGGCGCTCGACGCGCACGGGCTGGTGGCCGCGCAGGTGCTCCTCGTTCCCAACGACTTCGTCGATCGTCGCCAGTACCTCCACGCGCGCAGCACGCTCACCCGTCTGCTCGAGCTCGGGTGCGTCCCGATCGTCAACGAGAACGACGCGATCGCCAGTCACGAGATCCGCTTCGGCGACAACGACCGGATCGCCGCGCTCGTCGCCCACAACGTCAACGCCGAGCTGCTCGTGCTGCTCACCGACATGGCCGGCCTGTACACCGCGGATCCGCGGTTCGATCCGACGGCGACGTTGATCGACGAGGTCCAGGCCGGCGACCCGCTGCTCGAGGTCAACGCCGGCACCCCGGGTAGCACGCGGGGGAGCGGCGGGATGGTCTCCAAGCTGTCGGCGGCGCGGATGGCGTCGTGGTCGGGGGTGCGCGCCACGATCGCCGCGGCCACCCGTCCATCGGTCCTGGTCGACGCCGTCGCGGGGCGTCGGGTCGGGACGACGTTCCAACCGAGCTCCCGCCGGCTGTCGGCGCGCAAGCTGTGGATCGCGTTCGCCAGCCACGTCGAAGGTGCCGTGCTCGTCGACGACGGCGCGAGTCGCGCGCTCGTCGAGCGCGGACGCTCGTTGCTGCCGGCGGGGGTCACCGGGGTCAGTGGCGACTTCGCCGAGGGCGACGTGATCGACGTCCGCGACTCGGCCGGGGTCACCGTCGCTCGCGGCATGGCGCTCAACGACGCCGGCGTCATCCGCCAGGTGGCCGGCAAGCGCACCACCGAGCTCCCGAGCGACGTCGTCCACGAGGTCATCCACCGCGACGACCTCGTCGTGCTCGTGTGACCCGTTCTCGCCTCAGGAAGTGGTGCACCCATCGGTGATGCAGGTTCTGTTCATCGCTCGACCGAGCTCGGCTCCGTCCGGCGATGACCGGTTCGCCGGGAGGAGGGGCGTGTGCGTGTGGAGCGGTTACTCGGCGGGTTGGGCGGCGGGCTGGTCGGTGGTCACGGCATCGCTGCTCGGGCTGGCCGGCGAGGCGCCGATGGCCCCGGTGGAGCCGGCAGCGACCGCGGGGGCACCGGCGTCGAGGCCGAGCTCGGCGCGCAGCTGGCTCAGCCGGCTCTGCGCCTCGATGTTCGACGTGGCTTGCTCGACCTCGAGGATGCTGCTCTGCACCGATCCCTCGTTCAGCTCGCTGGTGGCCTTGGCCTTGGCGTAGCGGGCCTCGATCTTCTGCTGCACCTCGCTGAGCGTGGGCACGTCGTCGCCAACGGTCTCGTTCAGCTGGCCCATCGCACTGTTCAGCTCTTCCTGCATCTTCGCCTGGTCGAGCTGGGACAGGAGCTTGTTCTTCTCCGCCAGCTTCTGGGAGAGGATCCGGCTGTTCTGCTGCACGGCGGCCTTCGCCTGGTCTGACGCGTTGGTGGCATCGAGGACCATCTGCTTCAGGCCCTCGACGTCGCGCTCGACCTGGATGAGCTGGTTGGCGATCGTCTCGGCGGCCGAGTTGTACTGCGTCGACTTGGCGGTGTCGCCGGCCTTGCCTGCGTCCGAGGCCATCACCAGCGCCTGGCGGGCGTTGCCGTTCAGCTTGGTCAGCTCGGCGAGCTTGGCGTTGAGCCGCAGCTCCGACTGCTTCTGGTTGGCGATGACGTTGGCCGCCTGCTCCTTCAGCCGCCGGTGCTGCTGCTGCGCCTCGGCGAGCGCCTGCTCGAGCTGGACCGCCGGGTCGGCACGCTGATCGAAGTTGCGGTTGAACTTGGCGCCCCAGTACTTCCACCACTTCTTCATCGTCTTGAACATGGGAGAGAGACTACTTTCGATGCTCGGAACCGGGCGCCGCCTCACCCGTTCGATCGTCGGGCTGGGTGCGCCCGCGGCGACCGCGTTTCCCCGTGCCGCGCCTTGCCGCTCACGCGCGACGGAAGCGGCGGCGCAGCTGGTCGAGCTCGGCGCTGCGCAGGACGATCAGCGTGCCGATGTACACCGCGATGCCGATCACCGCCGACACGACGATCCGGGCGAGCGCCTCCCACCCGGAGTTCGCGCCGACCCCACGTGCCACCACCCACACCACCTCGGCCATCACGAGTGAGGCGAGCCCCATCCGCGCCAGCGCCCGGAGGACCTCGGCGACCGGGAAGCCCGGCACCTTGTAGCCGAGCACCTGCAGCGCCCACACTGCGCAGACCAGGTAGGCGATGGCGAACGACAGGCCGAGGCCGAGGACGCCGAACCGCTCGTGCAGCGCAATCCCGAGGACGATGTTGATCGCGTTCTCGACGAGGTTGATGACGAACGGCGTCCGCGCGTCGCCGTGCGCGTAGAACGCGCGCAGGGTGAACAGGTACACGGAGAACCCGACCAGGCCCAGCGCGAACCCGCCGAGGGCGCGGCTGGTGTCCAGCGCGTTGGCCGCGGTGAAGTTGCCGTGCTGCAGCGCGAAGCCGACGATCGGCCGGCGCAGCGTGAACATCAGCAGGCCGGCCGGGAACGTGAGCAGCGCGACGAGGCGGATGCCGAGCGAGGTGACGTCGATCAAGCCGTCGCGGCTGCCGCGTTTGACGTTGCGCGCCATCTCCGGCTCGAACGTCGTCGCGATCGACATCGCCAGCAGACCGTGGGGCAGCACGAACAGGATGTACGCCTTGGAGTAGGCGTCCGGATGGCCGCTGCCCGGACCGGCGAGGTTGATCATCGTGATCGCGGCGATCTGGTTGAACACGACGTACCCGAGCGTCCACGTGGACAGCTTCGTCAGCTGGCGGATCGCGGGATGGTGGAAGTCCGGCCTGAACCGCAGCCGGATCCCCGCTGCCTTGATCGCCGGGAGCAGCGCCAGCGCCATCACGGCGATGCCGACGGTGGCGCCGGCGGCGAGCGTCCACTTCAGGCGACTGTCGCTGAGGATCTCGCCGACCGTCGGCTTGCCGTCGACGACGTGGGGAACGAGCGCGAGTCCGACGATGATGACGATGTTGGCGAGCACCGGCGTCCATGCCGCGGCGAAGAACCGGCGATGCGCGTTGAGCAGCGACGTCGCCAGCGCAGCGAGCCCGTAGAAGAAGATCTGGATGAGGAAGATCCGGGTCAGCGCGGTGCCCGCAGCGCGATAGATGTCGGCGTCGGCCGCGGCATCGACGTGCACGGAGAACAGCCGGAACACGAGCGGCGCGGCAACGACGGCGACGATGGTCAGCGCGGTCACCACGATCATCGCGACGGTGAACACGGCCGACGTCGCTTCTTCGTCCTCGTCCTCCGCCTGCTTGGTGAACATCGGGATCAGCGACGCGGACAGCACCCCGCCGAGGAGCAGCTCGTAGATCGCGTTCGGCGAGCCGTTGGCGCTGTTGTACGCGTCGGCGATCGCGGCCTGCCCGACGAAGCGTGCGAACGCGTAGACGCGGATCAGCCCGGTCAAGCGGGACATCGCGGTGCCGACCGCCACCACCGCGTTGTTGCGCAGCATCCCCGACCGGGGTGCCGCAGCCCTCGAGGTCGGTGGCCGATCCGCCACCCGCGTGAGCAGGTCGCTGACCGGCAACGTGGTGGCCGGCAGCGTGTTCTCGGGCTCGTTGCTCACGTGGACGGCGAGGTCGTGCCGGTGCCGTCGGTTCCGTCGCGGTCGACCCCGGGACCGTCCGTGCTGGGATCGCCGGCGACCGCGTTGACGTCGTTGATCGCCAGGCGCAACGCCTCCAGCTCGGTGATCACGTCGTCGACGCCCGTGCCGAGCTCGCCGGTGGCGTCGCTGCCGAGGCTGACCTCCGCCGCCTGCGCGACCAGCTGGTCGAGCCGGGAGTTCAACGTGCGCAGGCGCTGGTCGGTGTCGTCGCGGATCGCCCGGATCCGCGCGCCCGCGTCGAGCTGGTTCTGCAGCGACGCCTTCGCGTCGTCGTCGGTCGCCCGCGCCAGCTGGGCGCGGATCGACGAGGTGTCGATCCGTTGCAACGCGTTGTCGACCTCGTCGCCGCGCTTGGCGATCAGCCAGCCCTCCTCGACACCCCGTTGGACCTGGCGGCCGATCGCGGTCAGGCGATCGCGCAGCGGGCCTGCCTGCACGGTGGCGACGATCGCGGTGAAGCGCCGCTGGGTCGACTGCGCTGCCGACACGTGCCGGCGCCACGGCTCACCGATCGTGAACGCGTCGATGTGCACCGGCTTCGGCGTGCCGCCGATCGCCCGCCGGCGGGCAACGGAGAGCCCGGTGCCGATCCCCGCGATCAGCAGTGCCAGGACGATGAGCAGGACCACGGTCACCGCGGCGACGCTACTCAACCGCTCCATCGCCTCGCCGCCTCCCCTCCGCGGCGCGCCGCGACATCGAGGACGCGAGCCCGCGGCGGCCCCGCGGATCAGACGTCGACGGCAGCGATGTCGGCGGCGGTGAAGGTGGTCAGTTGCTCGTTGCTGGGATCGGAGAGCGGGGCGACGCGCATCGCCTGGTGGGCGACGGCCGCCTCGAACAGGTTGCGCACGAAGCGCGCGTTGCCGAAGCCGCGGGTGCGCGGCTCGGCCGCGACCACGACGCGCAACGCGGCGAGCGCGTCGTCCGAGCACTCGTACTGGTTGCGCGCGCCGAGCGACAGGAAGATCGAGACGAGCTCGACGTCGGTGTAGTCGGGGAACTCGATGGTGCGGGTGAACCGGCTCTTCAGCCCCGGGTTGGCGTCGATGAACGTGGCCATCTCGGCCGGGTAGCCGGCGGCGACGATCGCGATGTCGTCGCGGTGGTCCTCCATGAACTTGACGACGGTGTCGATTGCTTCCCGGCCGAAGTCGTTGTCGCCGCCGCGGGCGAGCGCGTACGCCTCGTCGATCAGCAGCATCCCACCGAGCGCCGCCTCCAGCGCCTGGCTCGTCTTCAGCGCCGTCTGGCCGATGAACCCGGCGACCAGCTTCGAGCGGTCGGTCTCCACCAGCTGACCCTTCGCGACGACGCCCACGCTGCGGTAGATCTGCGACAGCAGCCGGGCGACCGTGGTCTTGCCGGTGCCGGGGTTCCCCGTGAACACGAGGTGGTGGCTCGTCTCCATCGTCGGCAGCCCGCGCTCGGCGCGCAGCTGCTGGACCTGCAGCAGGCTGGTCAGCCGGCGCACCTCGGCTTTCACGTCGGCCAGTCCGACGAGCTGGTCGAGCGCGGCGAGCAGCTCGACCAATGGTCGCGCCGGCACCTCGGGCGCGTCGATCGACGGCACAGTGGCGGCCGCCGCGGCGCGGGAACCGACAGTCGCACGCTCCGGTGGACCAGGCACGTGGTACGCCACGTCCTCGTTCGGGACCGGCTGCCCCGGCCGGGGCACGCCCGACGCATCCAGCCGGTGCAGCAGCATCGTGCGGAACGCGTCGATGGCGTCGATCTCGCTCGCCGACGGCACGAGGTCGAGCGCCGCAGCCATGTGGGCGAGACCGAGCGCGAGGGCGTAGTAGCGGTGGCTGCGCATCGTGTGCGCCTTGGCGTCGGCGCGCACCAGCAGATCGAAGAGCACGCTCGGCGTGTCCAGCCACGCGTCACGTCCGGCGAGCATGCCCGAGGCACGCAGCTGCATCGAGCTGACGAGCAGAGGTGGGACGAGGCGCTGGCCGACCGCGTTCAGGTAGCCCTCGGCCTCGTCGGACGTCAGCCGGCCGTCGGCCGCGATCACCCCGGCGACGATGTTCGCGGCCTCGATGGTGACCTCGCCGCGATAGGTGGACGTCGGCCGCCCGCTGAGCACGGACAGCTCGTCGCTGAGCGAGTCGATGAACATCCCCACGGCCTCGATGAGGGGGTGCTGCGCCATGGGCGGCAGACTACCGACGGCGCCCACGCGGGGTCCGGAACGACCGCTCGGTCGACGGCGCAACGAAGCGACGAGAGGTCCGACTCAATTGACCCCCTGGTCAAGTCGCAAAGTAGGGTGCGCTGCATGGGTGAACGTTTCGAGAGCGTCCAGCAGGTCCGCGACGGGTTGAAGGAAGCCAACTACCTTGCCGACGACGGCATCGCAGGTGTGGCCTTCCTCGCCGATCGCCTCGGCAAGCCGGTGCTGGTCGAGGGTCCGGCAGGCACCGGCAAGACCCAGCTGGCGAAGAGCATCGCCGAGGTCACCGGCTCGCGACTGATCCGCCTGCAGTGCTACGAGGGCCTCGACGAGTCGAAGGCGCTCTACGAGTGGAACTACAAGAAGCAGCTGCTGCGCATCCAGGCGGACAAGAACAGCGACTCGTGGGGTGACATCCACGACGACAT
>JAODBQ010000013.1 GCA_025464045.1 Ilumatobacteraceae bacterium | reverse complement strand
TCCAGAACGTGTTGTGCACCGCAGGATCACGATGGTTGAGCCGAATGCCCGGCAGGTCCGCGAGGCGCTGCTCGTACCAACCGAAGATCTGCGCCTTGCGATCCAGCAACTCAGGCAGCCGGGCCAGCTGTGCCCGGCCGAACGCCGCCTGGAGGCTGCTCATCCGGTACTTGTAGGCGAGCTCGTTGGTGACGAAGTACTTGAAGTCGCTCGCCGTACGACCGTGATCGCGCAGCGCGGCGACACGCTGGAACAGGTCGCTGCGATCGGTGACCAGCATCCCGCCCTCGCCGGTGGTCAGCGTCTTCGTGCCGTGGAAGCTGAACGTCGAGATGTCGCCGAGCGTGCCTGCCTTGCGGCCCTGCCAGTCCGAGCCGATCGACTGCGCCGCATCCTCGATGATCGAGAGACCGTGTGCTCCCGCCACTTCGCCGACGGCGTCCATGTCCGGGACCGAGCCGTAGAGGTCGACCGTCAGGATCGCCTTCGTCTTGGCGGTGATCTGTTGTTCGATCGAGCGCGCCGAGATGCACCAGGAGTCCGGGTCGATGTCGGCGAAGACGGGGATCGCGCCGACGTACGCGAGCGGCGCGGCGGTGGCCACCCACGTGGACTCCGGCACGATCACCTCGTCGCCGGCGCCGACGCCGAGCGCCAGGATCGACAGGTGCAAGGCGGAGGTGCAGTGCGGGACAGCTGCGGCGTGGGCGACGCCGAGCGAGGCGGCGAACTCGCGCTCGAACATCCCCACCGACTGGCCGGCCTGCGCGTACCAGTCGTTGGCCGCGGCCTCGGCGACGTACTGGACCTCGAGGTCGGTGACCCACGGGCCGGCGACGGGGATCCGCTCGAACGTCATCCGAGCGTGGTCCCGGTCCAGCGCAGCTCGTTGTCGAGCTCGTGACGATCGATCAGTCCCTGGATCGTGCGCAGCCGGAAGAAGTCCGGGCCACCGAAGCTCTCGGCGGTCATCATCCCACCGGAGTAGGCGGCGTAGAGCTCTTCGATGCCGAGCCGCAGCGTCCATTGGGGGCTGTAGCCGGGCAGGGTGGTCTCGATCTTGGTGAAGTCGACGCGATAGTCGCGACTGTCGGCCGATGCTCCCTTGGCCATCGTCACCGTGCAGTCCGGCACCACTTCCGCGACCATGTTGGCGACATCGCGGATGCGGTAGTTCTCGCCGGTGCGGCCGACGTTGAAGGCCTGGTTGTGCACCGCGTCGCGAGGCGCGGTGAGCACGCACTCGAACGCGTGGGAGATGTCGGCGATGTGCACCAATGGCCGCCACGGCGATCCGTCGCTCTGCAGCAGCACCTTGCCTGTGGTGACCGCGTGGCCGACGAGGTTGTTGACGACGATGTCGGCACGCAATCGCCGCGACACGCCGTAGGCGGTGGCGTTGCGGAAGTAGGTCGGCGAGAACGCGTCGTCGGCGAGCTCGGCGACCGCGTGCTCGACGCGCACCTTCGACTCGCCGTACGGGGTCACCGGGCTGAACGCCGCGGTCTCGTCGAGCAGCTCGTCGCCGCCGCTGCCGTACAGGCTGCACGACGAGGAGAACAGGAACCGCCCGACACCCGCCGTCTTGGCCGCCTCGGCGAGGCGGACCGACGCGCGCAGGTTGATGTCGTAGGTCAGCTCCGGGTTGAGGTCCGAAAGTGGGTCGTTCGATAGCGCAGCGAGGTGGAGCACCGCATCGAACCCCTCCAAGTGCCGCGGTTCGACGTCGCGCAGATCGACATCCAGCGACGGGATCGGCTCCGGCGGGGCGATGAAGTCGCACCCGGCGTAGTAGCCCGTGTCGAGGCCGATGACCTCGTGGCCGAGCTCCACGAGACGCGGCGTCATCTCGACACCGATGTATCCGAGATGACCGGTGACGAGCAACTTCATTGCATGGCTCGCGTCGCTTGCATGTGTTCCCTCGCATCGGCTGGCCTCGCGCCGGCCGCCCGCTGCGGCGCGTTCGGGGCGTGCCCCAGGGACGCTAGCAAAACTGGGCGAGAGGGGGTCCATGGTCACACGACAGATCCGAGCCCGTTGGGGTCGCCGCACTCGCGTACGATGATCGCCTTGCGGCGCGGGAAGACGAACGACGACAGCTCACCCCGACCAATCGTCTTCGTCGGGTTCGTCGTCGGCCACGGCGGCGACGCGATCCAGATGCTGGAGCTCGGACACGGCTTGATCCAGCGTGGTCACGACGTCACGCTCATCGTTCCGAGGCTCGAGACCACCGTCGCCTTCGCGGCCCGATGTCGCGACCTCGGTGTCCCGGTCGAACGCAGCCGGCACATTCGCTCCGACATCGACGGAAGCCACCAGAACCCGTTCGGCCTCATCCGCCTGCTCGTCCACCACCGCTCCGCCCTGCTGCACTACCACACGGGGGACGTCTTCCTCCCCCGAACGGTTGGCCTGGCGATGACCGTCCTGCGCCTGCGCCCCGCGTTCGCCACCATCCACAGCCCGTGGCGGTACACCGACGGCCCGGCCCGAGCGAGGAGGTGGGCCGTCGCCGTCAGGCGCCACTTCGTCGCGATCATCTGTCCGTCGCAGCACAGCCGACAGGCACAACTCTCCTACGGTGTCGACGCTGCTCGCGTCCGCACGATCTACAACGCGGTCGATCTGCGGCGATTCGGCACGGGCGACCCCGCGCGGGCCCGCGCCGTGCTCGCCCTTCCGGAGTCGGCCCGTCTCATCGTCTTCTCATCGCGTCTCGATCCGCAGAAGCATCCGCTCGACGCGATCGCCGCCTTCGCCGTGGTCGCCCGCCAACATGCCGACGCGCACCTCGTGTTCATCGGTCGGGGAAAGCAGGAGCGAATCGTACGCGAGGCCGCCGTGTCGACCGGGATCGGTGACCGGATCCACGTCGTCGGGCACCAGGAACGCGTCGAGGACTGGCTCGCGGCCGCGACGGTCTGGTACCTCCCGACAGAGACCGAGAACTTCAGCATCGCGGTGCTCGAGGCGATGGCGGCGGGTTGCGCGATCGTCAGCACGAACTGCCAGGGCAACGACGAGGTCCTCCGTCACGACGACAACGCGCTGCTGACCGAGGTCGGCGACATCGCCGGCCAGGCGGCCGCGATCGAGCTCCTGTTGGACGACGCGGCGACCAACCGTCGGATCGGCGCGGTGGCGAAGGCCGATGCCGCCGCGTACAGCGTCGAGCGGATGGTCGATGAGTACGAAGCGGCGTATGCCTTCGGCGGGCGTCCGCTGATCACGATCGGGACGCAGGAATCGCGGCGGTGACGAGCGATCAGAGCGAGCGGATCACCTTGGCGGGCATGCCTCCGACGAGCGTGCGCGGCGGCACGTCCTTGGACACGACGCTGCCGGCCGCGACGACCGAGTCCGCACCGATGCTCACCCCCGGCAGCACGATCACCCGCGCCCCGAGCCAGACGTTGGGGCCGAGCACGATCGACTTCGATTCGGGGAGCTCGTCGCGGAGCTCCGGCTCGACGCGGTGGAACGCGTTGTCGATCAACATGCAGTGCGTCCCGATCTGCGTCCGTGCACCGATGCGGACCAGACGCGAGGCGCTGATGCTCGTGCCGTAGTTGATGAACACGCCTTCGCCGATGTCGAGCACACCGCCTCGCGAGCTCGCCAGCTCG
>JAODBQ010000659.1 GCA_025464045.1 Ilumatobacteraceae bacterium | reverse complement strand
CGAAGCCAGATCGAAGGAAGGGCAACGACTTCTCATTCTCTACTCCATGCGTCATAGAAGTCGTTGCCCTTGTCGTCGGTGACGATGAAGGCGGGGAAGTCCTCGACCTCGATCCGCCACACCGCCTCCATGCCGAGCTCGGGATATTCGAGCACCTCGACCTTCTTGATGCAGTCCTGCGCCAGCCGCGCGGCCGGGCCGCCGACACTGCCGAGATAGAAGCCGCCATACGCCTTGCAGGCATCCTTCACCGCCTTGGAGCGGTTGCCCTTGGCGAGCATCACGAAGCTGCCGCCGGCAGCCTGGAAGTCGCCGACGTAGCTGTCCATCCGCCCGGCGGTAGTGGGCCCGAACGACCCCGAGGCCATGCCCGTCGGCGTCTTCGCCGGACCGGCGTAGTACACGCAGTAGTCCTGCAGGTACTGCGGCATCCCGCCCCCCGCATCGAGGCGCTCCTTGATCTTCGCGTGGGCGATGTCGCGCGCGACGACCATCGGACCGTTGAGCATCACCCGCGTCTTCACCGGGTACTGGCTCAGCTCGGCGCGGAGCTCCGCCATCGGCCGGTTGAGGTCGATGTGCACGACGAGCTCGTCTTCCAGGTCGTCGTGCGTCGTGTCGGGCAGGAACTGCGCCGGGTCCGTCTCCAGCTGCTCGAGGAAGATCCCGTCGGCCGTGATCTTGCCCAGTGCCTGGCGATCGGCGCTGCACGACACGGCCATCCCCACCGGGCAGCTGGCACCGTGGCGGGGCAGGCGGATGATCCGCACGTCGTGGCAGAAGTACTTGCCGCCGAACTGCGCCCCGATCCCCGTCTGTTGCGACAGCTGCAGCACCTTCGCCTCGAGCTCGATGTCGCGGAACCCATGGCCGAGCTTGCTCCCCGTGAGCGGCAGCGTGTCGAGGTAGCGGGTGCTGGCGAGCTTCGCCGTCTCGACGGCCATCTCCGCGGACGTCCCCCCGATCACGACCGCCAGGTGATACGGCGGGCAGGCCGACGTGCCGAGCGTCTTCATCTTCTCGAACAGCCACGGCAACAGCGTCTTCTCGTTGAGCAGGGCCTTCGTCTCCTGGAAGAGGTAGCTCTTGTTCGCGCTGCCCCCGCCCTTGGCCATGAACAGGAACTTGTACGCGTCGCCGTCGATCGCGCTGATCTTGATCTCCGCGGGCAGGTTGTTGCCCGTGTTGACCTCGTCGTACATGTTCAGCGGCGCCATCTGGCTGTAACGGAGGTTGCTGGTGAGGTAGGTGTTGTAGATGCCGCGGGCGATCGCCTGCTCGTCGCCGCCGCCCGTGAACACGAGCTCGCCCTTCTTCGCCTTCACGATCGCGGTGCCCGTGTCCTGGCACATCGGCAGCACGCCACCGGCCGCGATCGACGCGTTCTTGAGCAGGTCGAGCGCGACGAAGCGGTCGTTGTCGCTCGCCTCGGGGTCGGCGAGGATGTTCGCCAGCTGCTGCAGGTGACCCGGTCGCAGGAAGTGGGCGATGTCGCGCATCGCCTCCTGGGTGATCAGCGTCAGTGCTTCCGGCTCGACGCGCACGAAGCGACCGAGCGGGGTCGCGACGGTGCTCACGCCGTCGGCGGAGACGAGGCGGTACGGGGTGTCGTCGTGATCGATCGGCAGCAGCTCGGTGAACTCGAACTCAGGCATGCGGTCAGGCTATGACGGCCCGGCGGCCGCACCGAATCCTCAGACGGGTGCGGGGCAGGCGCGCACGTTCGGATCGAGCGCCTGCTGCACGAGCGCCTGCTCCTCGGGCGTCGCCGGCGGGCGGGCGACGATCGCATCGTCGTCGACGAGCCGGGGCAGGTCGACGAGGCGCACGTCGGGACTGAACAGCAGCGGCTGGTACGACTGATCCAGGCCAGCGGTCTGCTGCGGCGAGCCGGCGAGCAGCTCGAGGACGTTGCGGTCGCAGCCGGAGCGCCTCGCCCAGTCCGATCCGTACGACAGCAGGCTGCCGCCGTTGAGCACCGCCGAGCAGGCGAGCACGAGCCGTCCGGCCGTGAGCGCCGGTGGGGCGATCGCGCCCACGCGGTCGATCGCCAGCGCGAACGCCGGAGCGAGCAGCATCGCCCCCATGTACACATAGCGCGATGCCTCCGCCGTCTCCAGGCCGTAGCCGACGCGCTCCCAGCCGACGCCGGCGAACATCAGCAGCGCGGTGACACCGAGCGCGACGATCGCCGGCTGCAGCGCACCGCCGCGGCGCCAGACCGTGACGGCCAGCGTGGCGACGAGGGCGAGCCCGGCGAGCGTGGTGATGCCGAGCAACCCGGCGAACGTGGCCGTCAGCCCGCGCACGGCGAACGCGGCGACCTGCGACTTCCCGCTCGGCACGGTCGTCGACGCCTCCTGGGAGGCGTACGCCAGCCACCACCAGCCGTACCCGATCGCAAGTGGCACCGTGGCGACGACGGCGGCGAGCCAGCGCCTGCGCAGGACGAGGAACACCGCGATGCCGACGATGAAGAACGGTCCGAAGCCCGACGACAGCAGACCGACGAAGCCGCACACCAGACCGAGCCCGTCGCGCCAGTCGAGCGGCCCGTCGTGGGCGGTGAGCACGAGCTGGGCAAGGAAGCCGAGCAACGACAGGTTGTACGAGATCTGGACCGCGAAGAGGATGTCCTCCCAGCCGCTGCCGAACACGAGGAGCACCGCGCAGACGAGCGTGGTCGTCCACGCGGACACGCCGTGGCGCCGGCACAGGACTCGCACCAGCAGCACCGTGGCGACGTGGGGGACCATCGCGGTGAGCAGGAACGGCCAGTACGAACCCAGGCCGAAGACGCCGTCGATCATCCGGAACACGATGGCCGGGATCGTCAGCCAGTGGCCGTCCTGCGGTGTGAACAGCCACGCCGCGACCCCGCTGTCGTGCAGGATCCGCCGCCGGGTCAGCAGCAGCGCCCAGTCGTCGCGGATGAACCACTGCCGGCGGCCGCCGACGTACAGCACGACCACGCTGGCCGCGACGATGGTGCGGAACGCCCAGCGCGCGCCGTCGTCGGAGCGCGCCCACCACCACGCCCGGTCGAGCCGCTCGGCGACCGGTTCGGCGACCGGTTCAGCGACCACGAACGACCATCCGCCACCACAGCTCGACCAGCTGCCGGGCGCTGTGCGCGAGGGCGCGGACGCGGAAGAACTGCGACCGGCCGGCCGGCCGGAAGTAGTGGTGCACCGGCGTCTCCACGAAGCGCGCCCCGGCGCTCTCGAACGACCGCATCATCTCCACGCAGATCACGCCGCTGGTCGACACGAGGGGCCGCTCGGTGAACAACGACCGGCGGAACAGCCGGAAGTCGCAGTCGGTGTCGCGCACCTTCAACCGGAACAGCGCCTTGACGACGTGGTGGTAGATCCGTCCGATCACCTTGCGGTGCCACGAGTCGCCGCGGCCGATCTTGTAGCCCTGGACGATGTCGACGTCCGCGGTGGCGAGCGGGACGAGGAGCGCCGCCTCGCGGGCGTCGTACTGCGCGTCCCCGTCGGTGTAGAAGATCCAGTCGTTGCGCGCCGCGCTGAATCCACTGATCAACGCCTGGCCGTAGCCGCCGTTGCGCTCATGATGGATCACCCGCAGCCAGGGGCGAGTGACCGCGAGTCGGTCGAGCAGCACGCCCGAGCCGTCCGCCGAGCCGTCGTTGACGACGATCACCTCGACGTCAGCGACGAGTCGACACAGCGCGTCGTGCACGTCGTCGACGAGGCGGCCGATCGTCGGCTCGTCGTTGTAGCAGGGGAACACCGCCGACACGGTGGCGATGGTCGTGCTTCGTGAGGTCGGGATCATCGACTGGCCACCGCCTCGGCCAGACCGGCCAGCGCACCGCACACCGTGTCGAGCTCCGCGGCCGTCATCTCCGGGAAGCAGGGCACGCTGACGCACTGCGCGGCCCAACGCTCCGACTCGGGGCAGGGACTGCGGACGAAGTGGGCGTAGGCGACCTGCTGGTGGACCGCGAACGGGTAGTGCACCGAGGTGGCGACGCCGTGGTCGGCGAGCGACCGACGCGCCGCGTCGCGATCGGCCGTGCGCATCACGCACAGGTGGTGGGCGTGGCGTGGGTCGTCGGCCTGCCAGGTGAGCTGAGGTGCGGCGGCCCGCAACGCGGTCGCGATCCCGCGCCGGGCCGCGATGTCGGCATCGAGCTCGACCAGCCCGAGGCGCAACCAGGCCGCCTCGATCTCCGACATCCGGAAGTTCTGGCTGATCAGGTCGTGCCGGTACTGCTGGTCGGTCATCCCGTGCACCCGCAGGCGGCGCACCAGCGCATCGAGCGCCGGATCGTTGGTGACGACCGCGCCACCGTCGCCGATCCCGCCGAGGATCTTGGTCGGGTAGAAGCTGTAGATCGTGGCCGCGGATCGCCCGGGGTCGTCCAGCGCCCCATGGGCCTGGGCGGCGTCCTCGACGACCGGCAGATCGGTGATCGGCAGCGGCGCCGGGTAGCCGTACAGGTGCACGACGATCACTGCCCGCGTGCGCGGGGTGCGGTGGTCGGCGATGTCGTCGCCGCGCAGGCAGGCGGTGGCCGGGTCGACGTCGATCAGGACTGGGACCGCACCCAGCGCGCACACCGCCGCCGCGGTCGGCACCGCCGTGAAGCTGGGCAGGATCACCTCGTCGCCGGGCCCGACACCGATCGCCGCGAGCGCGAGCTGGATCGCCGACGCGCCGGACGAGACCGCGCAGACGTGGCGGGCACCCGTCCAGGCGCCCAGCTCGGCCTCGAACGCCTCGGTGTGCTCGCCGAGCAGGATCTTGCCGCTGGTGGCGATGTCCCTGGTGATCTCGCTGAACCGTGTGGCGAACCGTTGACCGCGGCGGCTCAGGTCGACGACAGGTACCACGGGTCTCCTCGGTAGAAGTCGACCGTGTCGGCGACACCGTCGGTCAGATCGATCTTGGCCTGCCACCCAACCGCGGACGACAGTCGGGTGCTGTCGGTGCGGAACGAGCCGATGTCGATGCGCTGCTGCTCCGGCGGCCAGGGCACGAACGTGAACCCGCCCGTCGAGCCGGTGGCGTCGACGATCAGCTTGGCGATCGAGCCGAGCGACTCGTCGCGCGGGCTGCCGACGTTGAGCACCTGCCCGGCCAGCCGGTCGTCGGTGGCGGCGACGATCGCATCGACGACGTCGCTCACGTGCAGGCAGTCGCGCCGCTGGGTGCCGTCGCCGAAGATCCGGATCGGCTGGTCGAGCAGGGCCATCCGGAAGAAGACCGGCAGGAAGCCGAGCCGGTCGCTGGTGAGGCGTTGGCGCGGTCCGTAGACGTTCGTCAGCCGCAGGCTGGTGATCGGCATCGAGTGGGCGTTCGCGTAGACGATGTGGAGCTGCTCGCCGGCGAGCTTGGCGACACCGTTGACATCGACGGGGTGCGCCGGGTGGTCCTCGGCGACCGGTGTCGTCGTGGGGACCCCGTACACCTGGCGGGTGGACGTGTGCACGACCCGCGCCGTCGGGTTCACCGCGCGGAGGTGCTCGAGGAACGCCGCATGGGTCGTGGCGTTGAGGTGCAGGTCGAGCAGCGGGTCGTCCATCGAGTCGATGTGGCTCACCTGCCCGGCGAGGTTGAAGACGACGTCGGCATCGCGCAGCACGTCGCGCACGGCCGGGTCGCCGATCTCGCAGCGGAGCACGTCCACGTCCAGCCCGGCGATGTTGTGGTCGGAACCGCCGTGGCCGGGCACGAGCGCGTCGATGACGGCGACGGACGCTACGGCCGCAACGAGCGCGTGCGTGAGGTTGGACCCGATGAACCCGAGACCGCCCGTGACCACGCATCGCGCCGCTGCCAACGTGGCCGGACGGTGGACCGGCTGGTTCAACGACACGGCGGTCGAGGGTAGAGGAAGGTGAGAAGCCGGAGACGACCACCCCTGCCAAGATCGTGCACATGGAACTCGACGAGTACCGCCGGATGGCCGCCGCGGCCGACCACCACTGGTGGTATCGGTCCACCCGCGAGCTGCTCGGGGAGCTGCTCGGGACCCGCCTGCCGGCCGCGACGGCGACCACCCTGTACCTCGACGCGGCAGGTGGCACCGGCGCCACCGGTAGGTGGCTGGCGGACCGGGCGACGACCGTCCTGGCCGACTGGGAGCCGTACGCACTGGCCACCGCGCCGACGGCGAGCGCCGGGTACCGACCGGTGCGCGCCGACCTCAACGCCCTCGCCCATCCCGACGCGACGTTCGACGCGGTGCTCTGCGTGACCGCGCTGTACCACCAGATGAACGCCGATCCGCAGGCCACGGTGCGTGAGCTCGTGCGGGTCTGCCGGCCCGGTGGTCTGGTCTGCCTGATGGAGCCGGGAGTCCGCCGGTTGCGCCGGCCGCACGACGTCGTCACGCACGCCGCGCGGCGGTTCAGCCGTTCCGACCTCGCCGAACTTGTCCGCGGCGCCGATCTGGAGCTGGTGCGCGCCACCGGTGCGTACACGTTCCTGATACCGCCCGCCGCTGCGCTGGCGGTGCTCCATCGCGGCGAGGCCACGAGCGACGTCGACCGCCACGAGGGCGGTCTCGGTGGCCTCCTCGGTGTGCTGGCCCGCGCCGAACGGGCGGCGCTGCGCCACGTCGATCTTCCGTTCGGGCTGTCGGTGCTGGCGGTCGGTCGCAAGCCGGGAGGTTGACGTGCGGTCGCGGCTCAGCCGTCGGGGCTCCTACTTGAGGCGCTTCGGATCGGCGTTCGCGGGATCGACGGGCCACTGGTGCTTGGGGTAGCGGCCGGCCATGTCCTTGCGCACGTCGGCCCACGTCCCGGTCCAGAAGCCGGGTAGGTCGCGGGTGATCTGCACCGGTCGGTCGGCCGGCGAGAGCAGCTCGAGCGAGATCGGCACCCGGCCGGCGGCGACGGTCGGATGCTCGCGCGTGCCGAACAGAGCCTGGACCCGCACGGACGCGGTCGGCACGTCGCGCCCGTAGTCGATGGTCGCGACTCGTCCTGATGCGGTGGTCAGCGTCGACGGGGCGAGGTCCGCGAGCGCGCTCGAATCGTCCCAGGCC
>JAODBQ010000643.1 GCA_025464045.1 Ilumatobacteraceae bacterium | reverse complement strand
GAGAGGTCAAGGTGTCCGGCGAGGTCACCGATGGGATGCACAAGATCGTGATCGGCGGCAAGGACTCGGTGGACGAGGTGCTCTGCTCGGCGTCCACAGCGGACGACCGGATCCATCCGACGCAGTCGATGTACGTCTACGCGACGCCCGCACCGAAGGGCTCGTACACGGACTACCTCACCAAGACGTTGCTCGCCGACGCCGAGGTGAAGCTCGAGGATCCCGTGAAGTTCGGTGGAGGCACCGTCTACGCGTGGTGCGTCACGCCCGCGCCGGACAGCAAGGGCGGGTGCGGTGCCGACTGGGTCGCCGGCGACAACAAGCTCGTGCTGGGGATGCAGCTCGCCAACGACAGCGTCACGGCCAAGCAGATCACGGCTGCGCTCGAGCACGAGCTGGAGACGTTGGCCAACCGGCTGGGCGGCGATCAGGCGACCGGCACCACGGTGCCCGGCACCGCGGATGGCACGGACGTGACGACCGGTGGTTCCGGCCCGGTCACCACCGTCGATCGCACCTCGACGCCGAGCACGGTCGCGGATGGCACGACCGTTGATCAGCCGGTGACCGGCTCGGTGCGGACCTAGCCTGCCGAGGATGTCGAACCTGCCGCCCCCTTCGTTCGGTGGACCGCCAGAGCCGGCCGAGCAACCGACGGTGGCGTTCACCCCGCTCCCGCCGATCGCCAAGCCAGGCAAGGCGAAGCTCAAGCTGCCGTTGCTGATCGGCGCCGCGGTGGTCGTCATCGCCGCGCTCGCCGTCGGCGGGATCGTCGTGTTCGGCGGCGACGACCGTGGTGGCAACATCGCCACGAAGCGGGCGAGCGGCGTCGTCGAGGATGCGACCAACTCGGCGCGACTGGCGCGGGACGTGCCGGCGGTCCTGCTGCGCAACTGCCCGTTCGACGGGCTCGAGGACCTCGCCGCGAAGGCGCCGAAGGAGTTCGACGCGGCGGCGGCGGCGGAGGGCGACGTCCAGGCGGCGGTCACCCAGACCAGCGAGCGCGACGACCCCGAGCTGATCCAGTGCGTGATCGGATCGGACGACCCGACGTACGGGGTCGCCGCCGGCGCGCTGCCGCCGACCGACATCCAGGCATTCATCTCGCGCACGCTCACCGAGGCCACCGCCAAGTTCCAGGACACCGAGAGGTTCCGCGGGGGCACGCTGCTGCCGTTCTGCACGAAGCCCGACGACGGCTCCGATCGCACTCCGATCTGCTCGACGGCGTGGTACGACTCGCAGCTGCTCGTCGCGATCTTCACCACCGGTCGGGGCTCCTCCACCGATGTCACCACGGCATGGTTGAAGACCGAGCTGCCGACGCTCGTGACGGACCTCGAGCAGGCCGAGACCAAGGTGAAGATCGACGACTCGACGGGCGGTACGTCCGACACGGGCGGCACCGCACCGTCGGATACGACGGGCTGAGCCCGGCCGGTCAGCGCGGCGACGTGCCGTCGAGGACCCAGTGGCGGCTCACCGACGACAGCCAACGGTCGTGGGCCGGCATGAACGAGAAGCGGCTGATCGCCCGTTGGCCGCCGTGGATGTCCGAGTAGAGGACGTCCACGGAGACCCGCTCGCGGTCGCGGATCTGCGAGCTGAGGCTCTCGCGGTCCGGGTCGTCCACGTCGCGCACCGCCGCCTGCCAGAACCCGAGCTCGCCGGGCGCGATGAACATGTCCCGTGCGTGCATCCGGAACTCCTCCACGGGCTGGTGCGGGCCGCCCGGCTGCTGCTCGCCGACCGGGTGCCAGCCCTGGATCACGGCGACGCCGCTGCCCGCGTTGCGCACCGGCAGGACGAGGTAGATGGCGCCGTTCTCGTCCTCCTCGGCTGCGGCCATCGCACCCTCGACCGCCACCCAGTGCCCATCCTGGAAGCCGATCTTCTGGCGAGGGTCGTCGAGGCGGGCCCCGATCAGCACCGGTTGCAGTCCGGCGAGCAGCGACTGCTCGGCCAGACGTGAGGACCGGTTCGCGGAGCGCGTGGACGCGAACGTCGCGACGGCGAGCACGAGCGTGCCGGCCGCGGTGGTCAACGACGCGATCGTGTCGGTCTGCATCGCGGACAGGGTACGCGGGACGTCAGGGGATGAAGATCCGACTCGACCGCGAGGTGCCGGCGATCGCATCGGCGGCGAGGATCACCGCCGCGCCGGTGTACGCGGAGACCTCCTCCGCAGGGAAGCGCACCTGCGTCGGATAGACGATGCCCGTCCAGTAGGCACCGTCGTCGAGTCGGTGCGCACGCGTCCAGCGCACGAGATCTGCGGCGGTGGACAGGTCGCCGATGGCGACGTGGGCGATCGCGCACTCGGCCGTCTCGGAGGCGGTCACCCACGGCTCGTCGCTGACGCAGCGGATGCCCATCCCCTCCATCGCGAACACGTCCCAACCCTCGGCGAGGCGCGCCTTGGCCGGCTCGCCGGTGATCGCGCCGGCGAGGACGGGGTAGTACCAGTCCATCGCCCAGCGGTCCTTCGGCTCGAACGCGTCCGGCGCGTTGGCCACCCTGTCGGCGAGCGTGGCGGCCGCGGCGATCCAGTCGCGGCGGGGCCGCCCGAGCACGGCGGCGACGCGCGCCCCGCAGCGCAGCGCATGGGCGATGCTCGCCGAGCCGCTGAGCAGCGCGTAGTCCCACGGCGCGTCATCGGCGGTGCGTGCCCACAGCACCGTGCCGTCGGGCCTGCGCATCGACAGGACCCAGTCCAGCGAGCGCTGCATGACCGGCCAGAGCGCGTCGACGAACGCGCGATCGCCGGTGCACAGCCAGTGGTGCCAGATGCCGGTGGCGATGTAGGCGCAGACGTTGGTGTCGAGCTTGGCCTCTTCGACCGAACCCCCGGGGAGGTAGTAGTTCCACCAGCTGCCGTCGGTGCGCTGGATGTCGGCGAGCCACCCGTACGCCTTCGTGGCTGCGTCGTGGAGGCCGGCGACGTCGAGCGCCATCGCCGTCTCGACGTGGTTCCACGGATCGCAATGACCGCCGGGGAACCACGGGATCATCCCGGTGTCGAGCTGCAGGCCGGCGATCCACTCCGCCGTCCGCCGGATCTCGTCGGCACGGAGCACCCCCGGCAGGTCAGGAGGCTGCTGCACCGCTTGCCGTTCCGTCAGCGGCGGCTCGAACGGTCGCAGCCATCCGCACGCCCGTCGACGTCGCGGCCAGCGACTTGCGCGCGTAGATCACGTAGCTCTTGCCGAGCACCGGCGACAACGCCCGCTCGGCGAACGCCATGCCCCGCGGCTGGCGGACGATCTCCCATTCGAGGAACCTGCGATAGCGGTTCACTGCCCGGCTGTCCTCACGGCGCGGACCGACGGCGCACTTCAACCACCAGTACGGCGAGTGCAGCGCGTGTGCGTGATGGCTGCCGGTGACCTCGAGACCCGCGCTCCGCAGCTTCGCCTTGAGCTCGGTGGCGCTGTAGATCCGGACGTGTCCCCCGACGCTCTTCGGCGCGTGGTACTCGTCGCTCAGCATCCAGTTGATCTTCTCCGGCAGCCACGTCGGCACGGTGGCGGCGAACGTGCCGCCCGGCTGGAGCACCCGGCACAGCTCGGCGAGCGCGTCGGTGTCGGCCGGGATGTGCTCGAGCACCTCGCTCGTGATGACCCGGTCGAACGTGCCGTCGCCGAACGGCAGCCGGGTCGCGTCGCCGCGCACCGCGCCCACGAACCGTTGCCGGTCGATCTCGCCGGCCTCGGCCATCGCCGCGAACGTGGCGCGCGTTGCCGCGACCTCGCTGTCCGCGTAGTCCAGGGCGATCACATCGGCACCCTGGCGGGCGAGCTCGAACGCGTGTCGACCGAAACCCGCGCCGGCATCGAGCACCAGATCGCCGCGTCGCACCCCGAGCCGCTCGAAGCGGATCGTCAGCATCAGCTCGTCCGCCCGAGCCGACCGTTGCGGCGCAGCTTCTCGACGTTGCCGGGCATCGCCAGGACCTCGCGGTACTGATCGACGGTGAGCAGCGCGCAGTGCTTCCAGCTCCAACGCTCGACCACTCGCTGACGGCCGGCCGCCCCGATGCGGTCACGCAGGTCGTCGTCGTCGAGACCGCGTCGGATGGCCGCGGTGAGCGACTCGACGTCGCCCGCCGTGCACTGCAGCACCGTCTCGCCGTCGCGGCCGGTGACCTCGGGGAGCGCGCCGCCGTCGGTGGCGACGAGGCAGATCCCCGTGCTCATCGCTTCGATCGCCGGCAGGCTGAAGCCCTCGTACAGGCTCGGCACCACGGCGAGCTGCGCCTCGGCGTAGAGCTCGACGATCCGCTCGTCGGTGACGCCGCTGACGAAGTCGATGTGCGGACGCAGACCGAGCTTGTCGATGAGGTCGTTGCTCGCGCCGGCGCGCGGCTTGCCGATGATCGTCAGGCGCACGTCGCGCTCGGTGCGCAACTTGGCCATCGCCTCGAGCAGGTAGGCGAGCCCCTTCAGGGCGACGTCGGCAGAGGCGGTGGTGATCAGCCGGTCGGGTTGTCGGGCGACCTCCGGATGTGGCTGGAACAGCTCCGGATCGACGCCGACCGGCACGAGCCGCATCCGCTCGCGGCTGACGCCCATGTCGTCGTGGATGTCGGTGATGCTGTTCTCGCTGACGACCACGATCCGTGGCATCCGGCGGGCGACGCGGCCCTGCATCTTCACGAAGCTGTACCACCGGCCGACGCTGCGGCGCTTGCCGCGGGTGGTGCTGTGCTCCATCTCGAGCGCGCGGTCGCGGGTGATCGGGTGGTGGAGGGTGACGATCGTCGGGATCATCGTCTCGATCGACAGCACGCCGTAGCCGAGGCACTGGTTGTCGTGGACGAGGTCGAAGTCGCCGAGACGCTGCTTGAGCGCGTCGCGAGCCCGCACGCTGAAGGCCAGCGGCTCGCCGAACGTGCCCTTGAGGTGGGTGAGCACCTCGACCAGGTCGCCCCGGTGCTTGATCTCCCAGTAGGCCGGGAAGCGACCGGGGTACTGGTCGTTCCAGATGTCGAGGCTGGGCAGCTCGTGGAGCGCGATCCGCTCGTCGAGCACCGGGTAGGGCTGTCCGCCGTAGACCTCGACGGTGTGCCCGAGATCGGCGAGGGCCTTGGTGAGGTGACGGGTGTAGACGCCCTGCCCGCCGACGTGTGGCTTGCCACGGTAGGTGAGGTACGCCAGGTGCAGCGGGGCGTCGTCGGGCAGTCCCGGTGCGTTTCGGAGCATGGTCGGGCCAGGCTACCCCGCCCCCCGTTACCCGTCGGTAACCACCCGATCCTGCTCTGCCGCCGCGGCCGCCCCAGAGGTCGGCGGCCGGGGGGTGGTCCGGCGACGGGGTGGGGGAGACTGCGGGGATGCGGGCGGTGGTGCAGCGGGTGAGCGAGGCGAGCGTCACGGTGGGCGGCGAGGTGGTCGGCGCGATCGGGCGCGGGTTGTGCGTGCTGGTGGGTGTCACCCACGCCGATACGCCCGCGTCGGCGGCGAAGCTGGCCGAGCGGATCTGGCACCTGCGGGTGATCGACGACGCCGCCGGAGTGATGAACCGCAGCGTCGCCGACACCACGCG
>JAODBQ010000632.1 GCA_025464045.1 Ilumatobacteraceae bacterium | reverse complement strand
GAACTACAAGAAGCAGCTGCTGCGCATCCAGGCCGACAAGAACAGCGACTCGTGGAGTGACATCCACGACGACATCTTCTCCGACGAGTTCCTCCTCACCCGCCCCCTGCTGGAGGCGATCACGGCGACGGAGCCCGTCGTGCTGCTGATCGACGAGGTCGACCGCGTCGAGGTCGAGACCGAGGCGCTGCTGCTCGAGATCCTGTCCGAGTACCAGGTCAGCATCCCCGAGCTCGGCACGATCACCGCCACGCAGATCCCGATGGTGTTCCTCACCTCGAACAACACCCGTGAGCTCAGCGAGGCACTGAAGCGGCGCTGCCTGTACCTGCACGTCGACTACCCGGACCTGGCCCGTGAGAAGGAGATCGTCCTCACCAAGGTCCCCGGCGTCAGCGCCAACCTCGCCGACCAGATCGCCCGGATCGTGCGCAGCATCCGCCAGCTCGACCTGAAGAAGGCGCCGTCCGTCAGTGAGACCATCGACTGGGCGCGCACCCTCGTCCTCCTCGGCATCGAGAGCATCGACGCCCAACAGGCCAAGGAGACGCTGCACGTGCTGCTCAAGTACCAGACGGACATCGCCAAGGCGGCCAAAGAGCTCTCCGTCGACAGCAAGTAGGAGCGCACCATGCTGGATCTGCTCGCCGGATTCGTCACCGAGCTGCGCAACGCGGGGCTCCCGGTGTCGCTCACCGAGAACCTCGACGCGATGGAAGCGGTGCAGTTCATCCCGATCGAGGATCGGGACGCGTTCAAGTACGCGCTCGCCGCCACGCTCGTGAAGAACAACTCGCACTGGCGCGCGTTCGAGACCGTGTTCGAGGTCTACTTCAGCCTGCGCGGGCCGGAGTACAAGATCGGCGAGGGCGGCGAGGACGACATCGACGAGATGTGGCGCGAGATGCAGGAGCAGATGCAGCAGGGCGAGGGCAAGGGCCGCGGCGGCGCGATGGAGTCGCTCACCCCCGAGGAGCTCGCGCACATGCTGATGATGGCGCTGATGAACGGCGACCAGGCGATGATGCGTGCGCTCGCCAAGCAGTCCGTGCAGCGTTTCGCCGGGATGGAGCCGGGTCGGCCGGTCGGCGGCACGTACTACCTCTACCGCACACTGCGCAACCTCGATCTCGACGGGATGCTCGAGAAGCTGATGGAGGCCAGCCGGCAGCAGGTCGAGGGCGATCTCACCGCACTCGAGGAGCGCCTCGAGAAGGACGAGTACAACGACCGGATCGAGCAGTTCAAACGCGAGATCGAGGCGGAGATCCGCCGCCGCCTGGTGGCCGATCGTGGTGCCGAGGCGATGGCCAAGACGTTGCGCAAGCCGTTGCCGGAAGACGTCGAGTTCATGCACGCCTCGCGTGACGAGATGGCGAACCTGAAGAAGGCCCTGTACCCGCTCACCCGCAAGCTCGCCGCCCGGCTCACCCGCAAGCGCCGTCATGGCCGCAAGGGCCCGCTCGACTTCCGCAACACGGTGCGCCACTCGCTGAGCTACGGCGGTGTGCCGGCCGAGCCGAAGTTCAAGTACCCCCGGCCGTCGAAGCCGGAGCTGATGGTCGTCGCCGACATCTCCGGATCCGTCGCCGCGTTCGCCCGGTTCACGTTGATGCTCGTCTATGCGATCCAGGGCCAGTTCTCGAAGGTCCGCTCGTTCGTGTTCATCGACGGGATCGACGAGGTCACCGACTACTTCCGCGGCGTCGAGGACATCACCGAGGCGATCCACCGCGTCAACACCGAGGCGGACGTGGTCTGGGTCGACGGGCACAGCGACTACGGGCATGCGTTCGAAGTGTTCTGGGAGCGTCATGGCAAGGACATCAGCTCCAAGACCACGGTCCTGCTGCTCGGCGACGCCCGCAACAACTACCACGCGTCGCAGGCGTGGGTGATCAAGGAGATCCGTGCCAAGGCACGGCACGTGTACTGGCTGAACCCGGAGCCGAAGAGCTACTGGAACACCGGTGACTCGATCGTCGGCGACTACGGCACGCACACCGACGGCGTCTACGAGTGCCGCAACCTGCGCCAACTGGAAGGCTTCGTCGAGAAGCTGGAGTGAGTCCGGGCTCCGCGTCCTGAATGGGCGCCGGCAGTAGTGTCACGCCGAATGCACGCGGGGGAGTCGTCGACATGAGTGCCGGGTTCCTCGGGTTCGTGCTGGGTGTTGCGGTCGCTGTTGCGCTGGCCGAGCTCGGTGCCGCGCGTCGTCGCAGTGGCGTTGCGACGCGCCACGCCCGTCTCGGCCAACCCACCGATTGGGATTCGACGATGCCGCCGCCGCGCTCGTCGCTGCGCCCGCGGTGGGAGAGCAGCAGCGACCCGGCCGACGAGGACGACCTGATCGAGTTCCTCGTCACCGTCGTGGTCGTCGCCCTGCTGGCCGGCGGGATCTTCTTCGGCGCGTCGTCGTTGGCGCGCTTCGTCACGTTCTTCGTCTGCGGTTCCGCGCTCGGCGCAGGGGGGATCGGGGTCTACGCGTGGATCATCGGGCGCAACCTGCCGCCCGGTGGTCGTCATGTCGTCGTGCGCGGTGTCGTCGTGGCGATCGTCGCTGGTGTCGCGCTGCACTGGTTCCTGCGCACCGCCTTCCGCGACCTCACGTTCGACCGCATCCATGCGTCGGTCCTGAAGGTCAAGCTCGTCCATCGGCCGGGCGAGGTGCACAAGCTGTTCGACACCGATGGCGTGCTGCTCTACGCGTCGCTGGCGGTCGGGGTGATGTTCGCCATCGGCCTGCTGCTGACCGTCCTCGTCGACGTCATGGCGATGCTCGCGGCAACGCGCCTCGGGGAGGGCTCGCGCAACGCGTTCGACGGTTGGCTGGCGCAGCTCTACCCGCGCCGCCAGCTGCGGCTGTGGATCTCCACCGCGATCGTCGGCACGATCACGATCCTGCTGGTGGCGGGAGCCGCGCTCGGCTGGTACGACCACTACCGGCAGAACAACGACATCAAGCCCGCACCGGCACCGATCATCGCCAACCCGCCCGGCACCGTCGTCCCCCTCACCGTGCCGAGCACGGTCGCGGTGGGCGCCACCGTCCCACCGACCACCGTCGCACCGCCGCCCGAGACCACCGCAGCCGCCGCCGTCCCCGCCGCCCCGCCGGCCTCATGAACGCCGGCGTGCAGCCGTCGAGCGGTACGCGTCATGTTCTGACCGGGATGGATCCGGTCGGCGGCTGACAGCGACGGGCACGAGGTCGACGCCGCCGCCGGTCAGCGGGGGTCAGCCGCGTTGGTAGTTGGGGGCTTCGCGGGTGATCGTGACGTCGTGGGGGTGGCTCTCCTCGCGTCCGGCCGTGGTGATCCGCATGAACCGCGCGCTGTTGCGCAGCGCGTCGAGGGTGGCCGCGCCGGCGTAGCCCATGCCACTGCGCAGGCCGCCGGCGAGCTGGTAGATCACGTCGCCCAGGGTGCCGGCGTAGGCGACCCGGCCCTCGATGCCCTCCGGGACCAGCTTGCGCGTCTGCGCGGCGGTCTCGGACTTGCCGCTCGTCTGCGCGCTGGCATAGCGGTCCGCACCGAGGCCCTGCATCGCCCCGAGCGAACCCATCCCGCGGTAGCTCTTGTAGCGGCGGCCTTCGAACAGCTCGAGCTCGCCCGGCGCCTCGTCGGTGCCGGCGAGGATCGAGCCGAGCATCACCGTCTCGGCTCCGGCGGCGATGGCCTTGACGAGGTCGCCGCTGTAGGTGATCCCGCCGTCGGCGACGATCGGGATGCCC
>JAODBQ010000631.1 GCA_025464045.1 Ilumatobacteraceae bacterium | reverse complement strand
GAGCCGCAGGTGCTCGAGGTGGGCGAACGTCTCCGACTCGGCCATCGATCCCCATGCGCGCGGCGAGAACAGGTGCTGCATCATCTCGTTCACCGATGCCGGCCGTCCGAGCTCCTCGGACGCGCTGCGCAGCCGGGCGAGCCGCTCCACGTGGTGCTCCTCGATGACCCGGACGCGGCCGGCGAGGTCGGTGAACGGGTGGCCGTGGGCCGGCAGCGCGACCGTCACGCCGTCGAGCTTGGCCATCCGGTCCAGCGAGCCGAAGAACTCCGCCAACGGATCCTCGGCGAAGCCGTCCATCCCCCCGATGTGCGGGGTGATGCTCGGAAGCACGTGGTCGCCGGACAGGACGACGCCGCCCTCCGGGTCGAACAGGCAGAGGTGGTCGGGCGTGTGCCCGGGGGTGTGCATCGAGACCCACTCACGGCGGCCGAGCTTGATGACCTCGGCGTCGTCGACGCGGATCGTCGGGTGCGGGCGGTGATCGTTGGAGCGCATCTCGGCGCGCATCTCGCTGACGGCGCCATCGCTCGGCGGGGTGAACGCGCCGCCCCACGGCGTCGGGCGCGACCAGTCCTCGGGCATCTCCAGCGCGTCGGACGGCGTGTCGTCGAGCCCGTCCGAATCCCGGTCCCACCACAGCTTGAACGAGCGATGGGTGAGGATGTCCGCACCCGTCTCCTCGCGGACCCGCGCCGCGCCGCCGAAGTGATCCGGGTGGGAGTGGGTGATGACGACCGTGTGGATCCGGGTGAGCGGGATCTCGGCCCGGCCGAGACGGTCGATCAACCCGTCCCACGACTTGTCGCCCGGCAGACCGGGATCGACGATCGCGAAGCCCCGCTCGTCTTCGAGCGCGTAGCAGTTGACGTGACCGAGACCCGTGAACTGGATGGGCAGCTGCATTCGCAGGATGCCAGGGGCGACCTCGGTGATCTCTTCGGTGGCGAGTTCTTGCTCCTGCTTGCCTGGCACGGAGCCAATGTACTTGGCGGCTACAACCTGCCATCACTCGGGTCTGTGCCTCATGGCGCCCCGCGTCCGGTCAGCGGAGGGGGCTGGGATGGTCCAGACGCTGACCGGCGGCGTCCTGGTCATGGTCTGGCCGGGCGAGGTTCGGCGGGGTGATGACCGGTTGCCGTCGGCTCCCCTCGTGCGTCATCACCGTTCGACCGACGGCGCGTCCTGGGCGCCCCGCGCTCCGGTCGGAGACCCTCGCCGAACCCTGGCTAGGTTCCGGCCATCGACCCCGCTGCCCCACCTCCGTCGACATCTCCGCCACCCACGAACGATCGAGGTCTGGTCGTCGAGCTGTGCACCGACGACATCGCCGGGAGCTACTGCACGCGGATCCTGCGCTCGCTGGGCTTCAGGGTGATCAAGGTCGAGCCGCCCGGCGGCGACGATCTGCGCCACGCCCCGCCGCTGCTCGGCACCGACAGCGGTCGCAGCGCGATGTTCGAGTACCTCAACGCGAGCAAGGAGAGCGTCGTCGCCGCGGCCGATTCGAGCATGGTGGATCAGCTGCTCGCGCGCGCCGACGTCGTCGTGCTCGGCGTGCACGGCGATGCCGACGAGATCGATCAGCGGCAGTCCGCGATCGGGCGCGATCACCCGAACTGCGTGCGCGTCGTCACCAGCCCGTTCGGGCTCACAGGTCCGTACCGCGACCTGCCGACGACCCCGATCGTCGACTGGGCGGCCAGCGGCTACATGTTCATCAGCGGCCACTCGCACCGCGAGCCGCTGCAGGGCGGCGGTCCGTTCCCTGCCTTTGCGACGGGTCTGACCGCCGCGATCGGCGCACTGGCCTCGTGGCGGGAGGTCGGCGCGGGGCGCAGCGGCAGTCTCGTCGACGTCGGTTGCTTCGAATCGATGGCGGCGCTGCACCAGTACACGATCTCGATGTACACGCATCAGGGCTACATCAAGCGGCGCGCCGGGAACCGCCACGCCGAGGCCCACCACCCGGTGGCGTTCCTGGAGTGCGCGGACGGCTGGGTGTGCATCGCCGCCGCCGGTGCGCCGCAGTGGGAGCACCTCGCTGCTGCGGTCGGCGCGCCGGAGCTCGCCAGCGATCCACGCTTCCAGACCGCTGGCGACCGGTACGACCACGCCGACGAGGTCGATGCCGCCCTGCGGCCGTGGCTGATGAGCCACTCGGCCGCCGACGTGGCGCGCATCCTGCAGGACCATCGCGTGCCCGCGAGCCCGGTCGTGGACGTGCGCGACGTGCTCGGCAACGAGCAGCTGCGCGCCCGTGGCTTCCTCCACGACGTCGAGATCGACGGCCGACCGGCGGTGCTCGCCGGGTCGTCGGTGGAGATCGGCGAGCACGTCGCGTGGAGCGCGGCGCCGTCGCTCGGCGAGCACACCGGGGCCGTCGAGCAGGAGCTCGGATCGAACGGAGCGGCGCGCCAGAGCGCGTCGCGTCCGTCGATCGCAGGCCGACGCACGGCCGCCGCTGGCGCCACGCCGGTGAGGATGCTCGAAGGCGTGCGGGTGGTCGACATGACGCGTGCGTGGGCGGGCCCGCTCGCTGGTCGGTTCCTCGCCGACCTCGGCGCCGACGTGATCCACTTCGAGTACCCGACAGCGCGTGCCGGCGGCGTGGCCGGCGCGAAGGGCTACGACCTGCGCGCCGGCAACGACTGGACCTGGGGCGAGCTCCCCGAACCGGCGCTGCGCGGCGGCGCGTTCCCCGACGCGGATCCCGGACCCGACCCGTGGAACCGGCAGGGGTTCTTCAACAAGCTGCACCGCAACAAGAAGAGCATCTGCGTGGATCTGCACGATCCGGCGGGCGCCGAGGTCCTGCGCGGCCTGGTCGCCGCCAGCGACGTCGTGCTCGAGAACTACAGCCCCCGCGGCGCCGCCGGTCTCGGCGTGCTGTTCGACACGCTGCGCACGATCAACCCGAACATCGTCGTGGTGTCGGTCTCCGGGTACGGCCACACCGGGCCGGCGCACGACCGTGTCGCGCTCGGACCGATCATCGAGGCCGAGTCCGGTCTCGCCGCGCTCACCGGGTACGCACGTGGCGAGCCGATGAAGTTCGGCGCCGCGATCGCCGACGCGATCGCCGGCCTCAACGGCGCGGTCGGAGTGCTCGCCGCGCTCGCCGAGCGGGACCGTCGTGGCGAGGGCGTCTCCGTCGACCTCTCGATGCTGGAGTCGTTCGTGGCGATCGGCGGCGACGCCGTGCTCGTCGCATCGGCCTCGGGCAGGGTCCCGCAACGACGTGGGAACCGCAGCGAGCAGTGGGCGCCGCAGGGCGTGTACCGCTGCGCCGGCGACGACGAGTGGATCGCGTTGACGATCCGCAGCCGACAGGAGTGGCACAGCCTCGTCGAACTGCTCGGTGCGCCGCCCTTGACCGATGCGCGCTTCGGTGAACCGGCGGTGCGGATGCTCGAGCACCCGTACCTCGACCACCACATCTCGGCGTGGACGGCGCAGCGCACCAAGTGGGAGGCGTGGCACGCCCTGCGCGACCGCGGCGTGGCGGCGATGCCGGTGTTGAACAACGCCGACCTCGTCCACGATCCGCAACTGGCGAGCCGTGGCTTCATGGTCGAGTGGGATCAGCCGGGTGCCGGCCGGCGCCAGTACCCCGGCATGCCGATCCGGTTCGATCCGCCGTTCGACCACGAGATGCTGCCGGCGGCTCCGCTCGGCGGCGACAACCGCAGCGTCCTGCGCGACGTCCTCGGCTACACGGACGCGACGATCGACGCGCTGGAGCGCGACGGCGTCATCGCCACGCGGCCCGACGTGCGCGCCCGGCGCGGCGCGCCGGCGGAGGTTCTGTCCGGCCACTTCGACCGATCGGTCGAATCCGGCTAGACACACATGGTGCGTCCTCGCGACGCGCCGATCGCGTCGGAGAGGTTGGGATGAGCACACCACTGGACACGGGTTCGTCGTCGGCAGCTGGTCCGAGCGACGGCGTGAACGTCGGCGCCACCGATGGAGCACGACCGCCGTCCACCTGGGACACCGCGCTGCGCGAGCTCGACATGCGGCTGCGGCTCGCCGCCGAGCAGGGCGGGGCGGAGTCCGTGGCACGTCAGCACTCGCTCGGTCGCCTGACGATCCGCGAGCGCATCGCCCAGCTGTGCGACGACGGCTCGTTCGCGGAGGTCGGCTCGTTGGCCGGCCGCGGCGAGTACGACGAGGCCGGCAACCTGGTCGGTTTTACACCCTCCAACCTGGTCTTCGGACAGGCTGCGATCGACGACAGGCCGGTGGTCGTCACCGGCTACGACTTCACGGTCCGCGGCGGTGCGGCAGATGCCTCGGTCGGGGCCAAGCGGCCGTATGCCGACCGCATGGCGCACGATCTGCGTGTGCCGCTGGTGCGACTCCTCGAGGGTGCGGGCGGCAGCGTCAAGTCGATCGAGAGCCTCGGCGTGTCCTACGTCTCGGAGATCGTCGGCTGGGACTGGGCGGTGAAGAACCTGTCGACCATCCCCGTCGTGGCCGCGGCCCTCGGGCCGCTCGCCGGTCTCCCCGCCGCCGAAGCGCCGGCGTCGCACTTCTCGGTGATGGTCAAGGGCGCGGCGCAGGTGTTCGCCGCTGGGCCGCCGCTCGTCGAGGCCGCCAACGGCGAACGGGTGACGAAGGAGGAGCTCGGTGGATGGGAGGTGGCGACGCGCGCCGGCACGATCGACAACGCCGTCGACACCGAGGAGGAGGCGTTCGAGCAGATCCACGGCTTCCTCTCCTACCTGCCCTCACACGTCTGGCAGCTCCCACCGGTGACCCCGAGCGACGATGATCCGCAACGGCGGGATCCGTGGCTGCGCGACGCCGTCCCCGAGGGCCGTCGGCCGATCGACACTCGCCGGGTGATGGACGCGATCTGTGATGTCGGCAGCGTGTTCGAGATCGGCTCGCGGTTCGGTCGCTCGGTCGTCGGTGCCCTGGCGCGCATCGACGGCCACCCGGTCGCAGTCCTCGGCACCGACGCCCGTTTCGACGGTGCCGGCTTCACCACCGAGGCGTCCGACAAGCTCGTCCGCTTCGTCGACTTCGCGGACACGTTCCACCTGCCCGTCGTGTACCTCGTCGACAACCCGGGCGTGATCATCGGTCTCGCCGCGGAGCGGGCCGGCACCTTGCGCGCCGGCTGTCGGGCCCTGTCGGCGGTGCACGAGACCCGCATCCCGTGGGCCTCCGTGCTCGTCCGGCGCTGCTTCGGCGTCGGCGGCGCGACGCACCGCAACGAGGCTCGCCATTCGTTGCGGGTCGCCTGGCCGTCGGGATCGTGGGGCTCGCTGCCGCTCGAAGGGGGAGTGGAGGCTGCCTACAAGCGGGTCATCGAAGCGGCGCCGGATCCGCAGCAGGCGCGGGCCGAGCTGCACGCCCGGCTGCAGGCCGTCCGCTCACCGTTCCGCTCGGCGGAGGCGTTCCTCGTCGAGGACATCATCGACCCGGCCGACACCCGACCGGTGCTGTGTCGCTGGGTGCGCACCGCGTACCACACGCTCGCCGCCGACGGCGCGAAGCCGTCGGGCCGCACGTTCCGGCCCTGATCCGATCCGCTCGCCCCGGAGCGGCGCGGCGAGGGCTCAGGGTCGGTAGGGGATCGGCGGCGGTCCGAGCTGCAACGCCAGGATGTCCTGCGCGTCGTGCACGAACTCCACGAGCAACGCCCGCGTCTCAGCGGGATCGATGATGTCCTGCCCCGTGGCCTCAGCGGTGCGGAACGGTGAGGCCAGCGCCTGCAGGCGCGCCTCGAACTCGGCGAGCTTGGCGACGGGGTCGTCGGCTTCGGAGATCTCG